>JBIKKS010000038.1:0-9235 GCA_044360235.1 Flavipsychrobacter sp.
AAATGGGGCATTAGAGATCCACATTTTAGATCCGTTGAGTATCACATGGTCGCCAGCATCGGTATAGCTGGTGAGCATACCTGCAGGGTTAGAGCCATGGTTAGGTTCGGTAAGGCCAAAGCAACCCATCAATTCGCCGGTAGCGAGCTTGGGGAGGTATTTGTGTTTTTGTTCTTCGCTGGCATACTTATAGATAGGGAACATAACCAGCGAACCCTGCACAGAGGCGGTAGAGCGAACGCCTGAGTCGCCACGTTCCAGTTCCTGCATCATGATGCCATAAGTAATGTAATCGAGACCTGCGCCACCGTATTTTTGCGGAACGAATGGGCCGAAACAACCCAAATCGCCCATACCTTTAATGATGTGGGTGGGGAATGTAGCCTTCTGCGCATATTCTTCTATCACTGGCGATATGTCTTTCTTTACATACGCTCTCACTGCATCGCGAATCATTTTTTGTTCCTCAGTCAATAGCTCATCTACGAGGTAATAATCCGGGTGCTGATACAAATCTTTTTCCATCTTTTGTTAAAGTTAACGTGAATTATGCGGCAAAGGTAGCATTTTTGGTATATTGGTATAATTTTGCACCGCATTAAATGTGTGTTGTGGGGTCAGTAATATCTTATAGCCCTATAACTGATATGGATACTGCAAAGAAAAGCAATGCCACAGCATCTTTCATTGAATTTTTGTGAATCTTGTTTTTTTTTGTGATTTGATTTGCTAATTGTGGAACGTATTTTGCGGAGTAATAAGAGAACTATAAAAGTTTCGTAATTGCCCAACTAATTTGTGTAAATATACGCCTTGGCACATTAATGGCAGGCTAAAATGTAGAAGCGGCATAAAGGGAATGAAGGTAGTGGGTATAATATTGATAATGAGTACAAATAAAGAAATTAATTTATGAGGCAGTTAAAGATTGCCACCCAGATCACAAACCGGGACTCGCAGGCAGTAGAGAAATACTTGCAGGAAATAAGCAAGATTTCGATGATTACCCCTGAGGAGGAAACCACGTTGGCCCAGAAGATACATATGGGCGATCAGCGTGCACTGGAGAAGTTGGTAAAATCCAATCTTCGTTTTGTGGTGTCAGTGGCAAAACAATACCAACACCAGGGACTATCGCTGAGTGATCTTATCAACGAGGGTAACCTGGGTCTGATCAAGGCTGCACAGAGATTTGATGAAACCAAGGGTTTCAAATTTATCTCGTATGCGGTATGGTGGATACGCCAGTCGATACTACAGGCTCTGGCAGAGCAGGGTAGGCTGGTGCGCCTGCCCCAAAACAAGATAGGCACGTACAACAAAGCTAACAAAGCGTTTATAGCTTTTGAGCAGGAAAACGAGCGTGAACCATCGACCGAGGAACTGGCAGATATACTGGATATGAGCGAAACGGAAGTGACGAACATATTTACGAGTAATACCCGCCATACATCGCTAGATGCACCTGTGCACGAAGCGGAAGATGTGGCTATGGGCGATCTGCTGGAAGGTAGCAGCGACACCGATGATGATGTGATGAAAGACTCGCTGCGCAATGAAATACGAAGAATACTGAAATCGCTGAGCCAACGTGAGGCTGAGATACTGGCTGCATACTTTGGGCTGGAAGGCGATAGCGGACCAAGCATAGAAGAGATAGGCGAAAAGTATGACCTGACCAAGGAGCGCATACGCCAGATAAAAGAGCGTGCTATAAAACGCCTGCAAAAGGCTAGATATAGCAATGCACTAAAGGTGTATCTGGGGTAGAACATACTGACAATAAGACAGATAATATACGAGGGAGCGGTTTCGCTCCCTTTTTTTGTGCGTAGGGTAGTCATGGCTATTGTGATGGGGATTGTCCTGAAATAAGTTGACAGTTTTTAGAGGTATTCCTGTTACTGATTTACAAGTATGGGTGCTGTGGTTTGTGGGTTATATTGTATTTATTATTAATTTCCGGTTTTTTGCCGGTAGCTTCATGGGTTTTTAATGATAACTCGTTGATTATCAATGGTATTCACTTTTCCGGTGCCCTTCGCGTAAAGCTATGGGTACTGAAAGGTATGTTGGCATTTTCCGGTTGGTGTTGTGGTGCCCGTGGTTGTGTTCTTTTCTTTTGTGGCTGGTCTTTCTGTAATCATATTGTGTTTATTGTTCATTTCCTGTTTTGCCGGTTTTTTGCCGGTTTTTTTTGTGTTTTTTGGTGTAACTCATTGATTATCAATACTATTCACTTTTCCGGTATGGAGGCATTTGCCGGTTGGGGGATTGTCTGAACCATTGATTCATCTGATTGATTTGATTTTCAGGATGTGGGTTGTATATATGCGAGTGTTTGTGGTTATTTCAGTTCATATTGTGTTTATTGTTCATTTCCTGTTTTGCCGGTTTGTTGCTGGTTATTTTTGTGTTTTTGGGTGTAACTCATTGATTATCAATACTATTCACTTTTCCGGTATGGAGGCATTTGCCGGTAGTTTTGGTGGTGAAGAACTGCACACACTGGGGAGTGTGGGGTGCTGTGGCAATGATTGCTGTTAGGCTTTGTGAAAATGTATACTGACATAATGATAGTAGGGTTTGTAGGGTAATAGATGAATAGACTGCGCTCTACTGATGCAGCAAAAAGTGCGCCAACTTATGCCAAAACAGGTGTAGCAGTGATTAAGATATCCACAATTTGAAATGTGGATTTGAGTGCAAGAAATTGACTTTTGAAAATGTAGAAAAATTTGCAATAGTTCACAAATATGAGCTCATTTTGTAGATTTTGTATAATACATTGATAATCAAACATTTGCATAATTAGTCATAAATTTTAGTTTGCATGAAACGCTTTGTAAAAAAAAACATGTGAAATATTTTTGGTAATTTATTTGGGAGTTTAGAAAAATGTTATTTAAATTCGAATTAGCAAAATAAGAGTAATTAAAACTATATAGTCATATTTAAACCCCCAAAATAATAATCACATGCTTTCAATAGTATATCCTTATTTCGATTCTGGATGAAATAACAGCAATTACTTGTCAATTTGACATTAAGGCAACAAGCACTTACGCTATCAAATATTCTTTACAATTTTTTTTAACATTTAAAATTTTAATTATGGCATGTTTACAATCATTAGAAGATGGTATTCTTCAAACAATTTTAGGAAATAATTTGTTTGACAATTGTTCAAATCAGCAATCGAAAGGATTGCGTTCGTTTGGTGGCATCAGAGGTGGGGGAGTAGGAAATCCTTCTGATAGACAAACTGGCCCACATTATTCACACTACAATCAATATCGGAATGGAACGTTTGAATGTTCTGGTACAGATCAAAGGGGAGATTATGAAAAATGGACTCACAATCCTTGTTCTTCAAATAGTCCTGCATTTTAATTAACAAAAAAAATAAAATCATAAAATATGTGTTCTACAACAAACATGACTTTCGCTACAAATTTTCAAGCAGCAGTAATAAATACTGCGAATACCAATTTGGATGGGACAGGCAACATTACTGGTCTCATAACAGGGGCCAATGATGGTACCTTAATAAGAAATGTGACTATCAAGGCTATGCAGAGCACCAGTATAGGCATGATAAGGTTTTTCTTATACGACCCAGGGCCAGGTGCTTGGTTTCTTTATTCAGAGATAGTTGTCCCTCAAACAGTGCAAACGGGAGTAGTACAGTCTTTTTCGACTAACTTCAGTGAAGCTATTTGTTTGCCCAGTGGATATGTACTGGGTGTAACAACTGAGGTGTCAGAAAGCTTCAGTATAACAGCTGATGGAGTAAGCTGGACGAATTGCGAATGCTAAACAATAATTAATCTACTAACATTTTTAAAATTTCTTTATGCCAAATAGTAAATATTATGCCGTGATGGGCATGGCAAACATAAGTACAGCTAACTCAAATTTGGACGGAACTGGTGCCGTTTCATCTGTAATAACCAGCGGTAGCGACAGTACCATTATAAAAAAGATAACTGTAAAAGCTACCCAAACTACCACATTGGGTATGGTTAGGATTTTTATAGAAAGGAACAGCATGTTTTGGTTGCTGGATGAAATCAATGTTTCAGCTACAATACAATCTTCCAGTCAGTCAGCTTTCGAATATGTAGTATTTTCCGGTATCACATTAAACAATGGCGATGCTATATATGCTGCTACTCAAAACGCTGAATCATTCAACGTTATAGTTGAGGGTACAAAAATTGTTGCTTGCCCCTGTTAGCTTATATCTTAAGAGAGATGTAACAACTACATTAAAGAGGTTGTATTATTAATAACCTCTTTAATGTAGTTCTATATTTTTAGCAAATGTATTAGTAAACTAAATAGAGCACCATCTTTTTAGGTGTACCAGGTGGAGTTACTTTCTGGCAAACCTGAGTATCTGGTTGGGAATTGCAATTTAACAAGAAGAGTTCGTGAAGAGTATTTCCAAAAATAGTACCATCATAATTAATTTTATATCTTCTCATACTTTCATTCCACCATAAATTAGCGTCATTAGGGTTTGAAGACTCATATACCCAGTAAACTCCTTTTATTGGGCAGTGCTGTTTAATGGCAGTAGCTATTTTATTGAGTGTAGCTGTATCGGGAATTTTAAAGTTAATAGTACTGCTGATGTTAATTTTTACATTTGGGTAAGTGGCTATAATGTTTTCCCAATATTGTGTGTTTTTGCCCGAAAAGTAGCTTTTCATCAGTTCATAAGTACTCTGTTCAAAGATTCCGTCCAGCACTGCCTGCCGCACTATGGGTAGGTAATACCCATGCCGCTGGTGATCGTGCAGGGCTATAATGCTTGCCAGTAAAGAACCGTTCTCTATAGTAGGCCATCCTTTGTTCTTTACATACTGATACAGGTATTCGAAATGTGGAGAGTCTACCTTGTTCAGAAATTCGGGTGGTAGTTTCTCGGAAGTTTCGTTTTGTATGCTGTCTAACCTATGCCTTACTTCCTGGTCTGCCTTCAGCATTTTGGCAAAAAGTTTATAGGTTTTTGTACGTGGCTTGCGGTAAACGCTGTCGAATATTTTTTTGTATTGTTTTCTTGCCTGTGCAGTGAGTGCAAAAGAAGAGAAAATTGTGTCTAAAGTGTTTGGAGTAGCATTCTCTTCTGATATGAATAAAAAGGGATTTATTTTCAGGAAGTGCTCGCTTGCTTTTATGCTGTCGTTTCGCTTGCTGAAGCTATCGGCTAACCTGTAGTAGCTCCACATACTGGTAGGTGGCGAAGCTACGATCAGCGGTTTGCTTTGAGCATAAAGAAGAACGTTAGCCTGTAAGGTTATCAAAACGAAAGTAGATATAAAATGTATTGTTTGCATATTTCAAATTTAAAGAAAATTTTTAAATCAGCAACCTTTTTAAAAATTTATGTTATTTTGGTGTTTAAATTTATTGAGAAGCATGAATATACTATTTTCAGAAGAATTCGATGTTTCAACTACAGACGTAGTGAAATGGATGATATATTACAAGCAGCCATTTATAAGGTATAACGACAATAAAGCTGAAAGGTTGAATTATGTTCATATTGACATCAATGCTGATCAAATTGATCTTTCAAATAGTTTAAGTGAAAGTTTTCACTTCAATAGACTGTCAGGGTGTAAACTATGGTATAGGAGAAGCCATATGAAAATGGCAGAACAACCTACTGTAAAGGGTGTAAAAAAGATAGCTGATGCACTCAATAAATTTTTGGTTTACGAGAATAATGTTATTGAATGGTATATCCAGCATTCGCTTTTGTCTTACTCAAGCCTGAATATTAATAGACCACCTGATTTTTCTGTAAATAAACTTATAGTTTTAAAATATGCGCTATGGGCAGGGCTTTCGATACCTGAAACCATTGTAACTACCAGTAAAGCAAAGTTAGTGACGTTCAAAAGTACCCACAAGCGAATTATTACCAAACCTATAAGTGAAGTAATGACAATTCCTTACAAAAATTCGGTTTATCAAATGTTTACTGAAGAAGTGAATGATGAAATGATAAATTGTTTAAAAGAAACATTTTCCCCTATGTTGTTTCAAAACAGGATAGATAAACTCTACGAAGTACGTACTTTTGTTTACAAAGACGAACTATATTCAATGGCAATATTTTCACAATCTATAATTCAAACACAGACAGATTTCAGAAAATATAGCAAAAGTAAACCTAATAGGACAGTGCCTTACAAATTGCCTGATAATGTTGAAGAAATGATATTGAAGTTGATGAAAAAAATGGGCTATAACTCAGGTTCTGTAGATTTCATAGTAGACAAACAATTTAATCATTATTTTCTGGAAGTTAACCCTGTTGGTCAATTCGGGATGGTATCTTATCCATGCAATTATTTTATTGAAAAAGAAATAGCAAAAGATTTAATGTAAATTATGAAAAGTATTAAAAGCAATGTAAAAATGCTGGAAAAGTTAGTAGAAGAAAATGATTTTCTTCCCTTTAGTGCTCGTTTTACTGGTAATTTATCAACGCCTGTTACTGATGTGAATGAGTTGAATCATATTTGTGTAGTTACCTGTCCGTTATACAAAACAGATAAGCACATATTGCACAATAGTTATAAACAAATTTCAAGAATTTATTGATGGATAAATATTTTTTACTTTTTAGTAATTGTATCCCGGTAAAGGGAGCAAAGAGATCTGTAATATGCGATTTGCAAACAGGCAAATTATTGTTAATACCTAATGATTTGTATGACATTCTGGAAAAGCATAGAAAAAATACTGTTAAGGAAATAGTAGCACATTATGGAGACGAGAATGCAAATATAATATTGAGCTATTTCAAATTATTGGAAGATAATGAAATGGTTTTTTTTGCTGACAATTATGAAATAGTTGCTAGTTTCCCGAATCTGAAACTAGATTGGGATTTTCCAGCTGTGATCACAAATTCAATAATTGATTTTGGAATAAGCAGATTGAATGTAGAGTATCTAAAAAGTATTCTTGAGCAACTTCAAGAACTTAATTGTCACTTTATACAACTGCGCTTTTTCACTAAATACACAACAGAGGAAGTTAGTGATATATTGAGCATCTTCAGCAACAGTTGCATTGAAAGTATCGAAATAGTTTTGCCTTATGAACAGGGTTTTGCAAATGATGAATTCAAAAATTTTCTCTTATCACAAGTACGCATATTTAAAGTAGTGCTTTATGGTGCGCCTGAATACTACAATAAGAAGTATATTGAAAATCAATTAAATATATATTGGATTACTGATCATATAGAGTCAGAGAAAAGTTGTGGTATTATTGCCCCCGATAGTTTCACCTCGAATGTACAATTGTTCTCCGAAGCGCAGTTGCACAATACTTGCTTGAACAGAAAAATATCAATAGACATGACAGGTGAAATAAAAAACTGTCCAAGTATGTCTAATAGTTATGGGAATATTGTCAATACTAATTTGGCAGATGTAATTAACAATTCGAATTTCACTCAGGTTTGGACTTTGAACAAAGATAAAATCAATGTTTGTAAGGACTGTGAATTCAGATATGTATGTACGGACTGTAGGGCTTATCTTGATTCGCCATTAGACTTGTATAGTAAGCCACTTAAATGTGGTTATGATCCATACACTTGTAAGTGGGAAGATTGGAGTAAAAACCCACTCAGGCAACAAGCTATTGAGCATTATAATATTATTTTGTAAATTGTAATTTAAGTGCTTTCATTTACTCAATTCATGAGCAAAGCCCCTCACTGCCCCGCCAGTACAAGAGCGCGACGCAAAGCCCGCTGCTAGTAGTGCAACTGCTGGTGACCCCCAAAAGATAAAAAAGTACACTTACCTATCCCCAAACCCAATCAGCAAAATGGCTACTACGGATAGTAGCAGACCGATGATGCGCCACTTGCCGGCGCGCTCGCGAAAGAAAATGATGGCGGCTATGGAGGAGGCTACTAGTATGCTGATGTTGACGAGGGGTATGGTGGCGGAGCTCTGAAACTGGCTGCTGTTGAGGGCGCGGACTAGAAAATAGATGGAGAAAAAATTGGGGATGCCGAGGCAGATGCCTGCTACGACATTGCGCCACTGTAGCTGCTGCTGACCGGTGATGACCATATAACCTACTACCAGCACTCCGGCGGTGCCGGCGGTGGCAAAACAAATAATGGTGCCGGCTGCCTGTGCGGATGGGGTGCTGAGGAAGGAATGCTGAATGTAGTTGACGAGGGTATCGAGCCCACCACTAAACAGAAACAACATGGCGGGCCAGAAGAGGCTGGGGGGATTGTTGTTTTCGTCGGGCGTGCGGGTGGTGAGGTACATGGCGGGTAGGGCTAGCACTATGCCGGCTATCTTGCCTATGCCCAGCGCATCGTGATAGAGGAGGATAGCGGCTATGACGGGTATAACGAGCGATAGCTTGCTGGCTATGACGGTGGTGGTCATGCCATCGACCTTGGTGCAGTGGGCGGTGAGGTTGAAGATGGAAATAAAAGCGATGCCCATGAGGAGGGTCCAGGGGAACCAGGGCGCGTGCAGGGTGGCTGTGGTGAAGGGCTGAATGCCAGTGAAGAGCATACCGGTGATGACACAAACTATGTAGTTGAACACGATAGCTTGCATGGAGTTGATGTTGTACTTGGGGTATAGCTTCAGCACTGCCGATACCAGCACATTGAACAGGACAGTAAGTATGAGGTAGAACAAGGTGTGTGTTTGTGTGGTGCTTATATGGCTTTCTTCTCTTCGATGAGGGTTTTGATGTCGCCTATGATCTTGTCTATATCTTCGTCTTTAAGACCGTCGTAGAAACCACGCACCCTGCCTAGGTGGTCTACCAGGATATAATGTTTGTCGTGTATGAAGTCTTGGTCTACGCTTAGCCCGGCAGTATCGTCGTCGGCACTGATGAGGTAGCTGTAGCGAGCCATGTCGTAGAGTTCTTTTTTGTCGCCGGTGAGGAACATCCATTGCAGTGGGTCGGCATCAAATTTCTGGCTATAGGCTTTGAGGGCTTCTACAGTGTCCTTGAGTGGGTCTACGGTGTGTGACAGGAACAGTACGTTTTTGTTGCCCTTGAACTTTTTGTAGACGATGTTGAGGTTTTCATTCATTTTGGGGCAGATGCCCTTGCAGGTAGCAAAGAAGTACTCTACCACTACTATTTTGTCTTTGATGTCATCGTTGGTGATGGTTTTGCCTTCCTGATTGATGAAGGCGAATGGGGAGACATGATG
>JBIKKS010000039.1:0-9178 GCA_044360235.1 Flavipsychrobacter sp.
GGCTGCCAGTGCCGAGTTGCCTATTATAGCCACACCATTGTGCATCACTGTTTGGTTATCTTGTGTCAGGTCGGTATTGCCACCAGTCACAGAGGCTATGTCTATGATCACAGACCCTTGGCGCATGTCTTCTATCATAGCCTTGGTGATGAGTATAGGTGCTTTTCGGCCTGGTATCTGTGCCGTAGTTATTATAATGTCCGATTTTTTGGCATGTTCATGAATCTTTTCTCTTTGCTTACGCTGAAAATCTTCACTTTGCTCCACAGCATAGCCTCCTGCTTTCGATGCATCAGCAGCACCTTCTACCTCCACAAACTTCGCCCCTAGGCTCATTACTTCTTCCTTCACTGCCGGGCGCGTGTCAAACACCTCTACCACTGCACCTAGTCGCTTAGCGGTAGCTATCGCTTGCAGCCCTGCCACACCTGCACCCAGTATCAGCACCTTGGCGGGTGGTATGCTACCTGCAGCTGTCATAAACATTGGGAAGTAACGACAATAGCTGTATGCTGCCAGCAGCACTGCTTTATAGCCTGCTATATTGGCTTGCGAGCTCAGCACGTCCATAGATTGTGCACGGGTGGTGCGGGGTATCGTATCCATGCTGAACACCGTATAGCCCTTATCTGCCCACTGTTGCATTTGTGCGTGGTTAAATAGTGGTTGGTATATACCCATCAGCACCGCACCCGCTTTGGCATTGCCAGCATTGGTAGGCTGTATGGTCAGTACCATATCTGCTTGTGTATTTATTTCTGCTGCTGTTTTTATCTCTGCGCCTGCAGCTATGTATGCGTCATTGCTAAAAAAAGCGGCTACTCCTGCACCATCTTCTATCCAGATACTTACTTTCAGTTTTGCCAGTGCAGTTACTACTTCGGGCACCAGGGAAACACGTGTTTCCGGGGCTTGTTCTTTCAATACACCTATTATCATAAAATACAGAAGAGCTTAGTTAATATTTTGAAAAATAAGCGTTTAATTCTAAAAAAAGAAATCTAAGTGCCGCATTTTTATGTATTTCCTACTCCTTAGTCACTTATTGTTCCATTCATGGTTTCTTTACTTATTGTCGGTATCCTATGTGGTTTTTCCGTTCTCATTTTTCTACTCACAATTATCCATTAGTCTCTATCTATCTTCAGGTCTTCACCCTACATTATACAATCAGGTGTTGTACGGCAATAGCGCTCTTTCGCAACTTTATAAGGCGCATCATTAACCGTGGGTTAAACCCCCGATTTTTAATCGCGGATATAAAAATACCTGTAATTTTGCCTTCTCCGAAAGTTTACATTCCCTGTCGGATACCCACCTTATGTTAGAGCAATTATTAGCCAATCCCTCAGGCATTATTTTGGCTGTACTAGTCCTCATTCTTCTTTACCAGTCAATAGTCAATGCCAAAGGAGACGAAATTGTAGTGTTAGAAAGACGCTGGTTTGGTGCCACCATGCCCGAAAACCGAACCGTAGCCCGCAGCAATGAGGTGGGTGTACAGGCGCGCATATTGGGTCCGGGTCTCAGATTCCTTATCCCTTTTATTTACAAAACACGCAAGTACAAGTTCATCAACATCAAAAAAGGAGAAGTAGGCTTGGTAACAGCCATTACCGGCGAGCCGCTCGATTCTGGTCAGCTATTTGCGCGCCCTGTAGAGTGCAATATGTACCAGGATGGTGAGGCGTTTCTGTCCAATGGTGGACAAAAAGGGCCTCAAGTTGCTATATTGCCCGATGGCGAACACCGTATCAATCCTTATTTATTTCAGGTAGAGATTGTCAGTGTCATCATCATAGGCGAAGATCAGGTAGGTAACGTAGAATCTATAGCGGGCGAACCCTGCGAAAGAGGACGCATCTTTGCTACTCCAGTAGATTGTGATGACTACCAGAATGCCGAAAAATTCCTTGCCAATAAAGGTCAGAAAGGCCCTCAGATTCGTGTACTTGGCCCTGGTAACTACCGTATCAATACCATGTTGTTCAAGGTCTCTATAGATCGTATAGTAGATGTAGCTGGTGGTTACATAGGGCTGGTTACCGCTATGGATGGCGCAGGTATACCAGAGGGCAGACTACTGGGTAAAAAGACAGATGGCCACCTTAATTTTCTCGATGGTGAATCTTTTATAAACAATGGTGGCGAAAAAGGTCGCCAGCTAGAGGTGCTCATGCCTGGTAAATACCGTATCAATACTTCTTTGTTCAGGGTTGATACTAACCAGTTCTGGACCAGCATCAATGCCGATGAAATAGGTATTGTAACGGTCAATGAAGGTCGCCCCATCATGGACCCTGCCAAGATAGCTGCTGATGAGGTGCCATTAGACAAACACAACAACTTTCAAGACCCCGCTGCTTTCCTAGCGGCAAACGGTCAAAAAGGTTTGCAGATACCCGTGCTCCGTTCTGGTAATTATGCTATCAATCCATGGTTTGCATCTATTGATAAGGTGCAGATGACCGTGGTAGAAATAGGTAAGTGTGGTGTAGTAACTAGCTATGTAGGTGAGCGCGGCGAAGACACTACCGATGCCAAGGTAAATGCCAAAATAGTAGAGAATGGCTTTAAAGGTATATGGAAGGAGCCACTAGGCCCCGGCAAGCACCCCGTAAACACCAAAACCTACAAAGTAGATATGGTGCCTACCAACCAGATAACACTAAGCTGGGCTGATAGCAGATCCAATGCACACGACCTCGACTCCAACCTCAAAACCATTACACTCCGCACTGCCGATGCATTCAGTGTAAACATGGATGTAAATGTTATCATTCACATCCCTATGGAGAATGCACCAAAGGTTATTGCCAATCAAGGTTCTGTGCAGAGTCTTATATCTCAGGTATTAGAGCCGGCCATTTCATCGCACTTCCGCAATGCTGCTCAGTACATCAAAGCACTGGATCTTTACACACAACGTAAAGAACTACAGGCTACTGCAAAAATGCACATCGTAGAGGTACTCAAAGAACACTTCATAGACTCTAAAGACACCCTAATAGCCGATGTTGTTTTGCCAATAGAGCTTACCAAAATAGTATCTGACAAGCAGATAGCTGAGCAAGAGAAAATAACCTACAAAACACAAACAGAAGCAGAGGAACAGAGAAAACTACTGGCCAATATGAAAGCCCAGGCAGACATGCAGCCAAAAGTAGTAGACTCAGAGCGTGGCGTAGAAATATCTAAAAACATAGCCAATAGCGATGTAGAACGTGCCATAGGTGCTGCCAAGGCAGTAGAGCTTACAGCCGAGGGTGCTTCTAAAGCTACCAGACTTAAAGCTACTGCCGAGGCCGAGGCTACTCGTGTAACCGCTGTGGCACAAGCCGAGGCTACTTCTAAGGTGGGTCTGGCAGAGGCAGAGGTAATACTAGCTAAAGGTAAGTCTACTGCCGAATCGTACAAGCTACAAACTGATGCTATGGGCAAAGACGTATTCGGGCAAATACAGGTGGTAGAAAAAATAGCGGCTAGCAATATGAAGCTCATACCAGATATGCTTATATCTGGAGGTGGTGGTCAGGGCGGCAGCAACCTAGAAAACATGATGGGCATAATGCTACTGGAAAAAATGAGTGGCAAAAAATTTGACATAGATGCAAAAAAAGATAGTACTGCTCAAGAGTCATAAGCTATCGAAGTTTACAATACACAAAAGTGGCAACCCTAGTTCTGGTTGCCACTTTTTTTATGCCCTATACTATTTCTATTTTGCCTGTTACCACATTTATCATTTACGCGCTACCGATTATGACATTTATATACCACAGTCTGCACACAGTCCTACATCCTCCCCACATCCTCCCCCATATTTCTGTCATGTACGACGGTGGTGCATCAGGCTTTTCATTAGCTATGGTCATATGAGAGGGCTTGCCGCATGTAGCCATGAGGTGGAATGTAGCCCACAAGTAGCAGGGAAAGGCTATATGTACAGGTTTCGACATCAGTGGGTGCAGTGCCCACGTGGTTTATTTTGCCCAGAGAGTTTTTTAGTCCTGCCTTGTTCGATAAGGACAGCAGCACCTTGCTGCATCTGGTCAATTCTTGGTATCAATAGCCTCTATTCTGATAGCGTAGTGACACAAAAAAAGGGCAGCCTTTGCAGACTGCCCTATGAATATGATAAGAAGAAAAATTATTGTTTAGTAAACTTGCGAGTTGCTACTACTTCACCGTTTGAGTTCATCAGTCTTACGAAGTAGATACCATCTGAAAGATTCTCTACATTCAGGCTAGCACTGGTAGTACCACTTACTCTGAACATATTTACCTGCTTACCTATGATGTTGTAAACCGCTATGTTTTTAATGTCTGCACTAGCATCATACACGACATTAAGTGCAGTAGTAGCAGGGTTAGGATACATTGTTACATCTCCTGTAGATTTTACAACACTTACAGAAGTTGTAGTTTTAGTCACTATATAGGTTTGTATAGCTGTATCACCAGCAGCAAACTTATTATTGATGCGAACACGCAGATAGTGTGTACCTGGAGTAGTAGTACCTGCTGCAGTAGCAAGGTCTATTTGCATCTTGAACGTACCATTGGTCACAGATGCTGGGTAAGTACACTCGTAAGTAGTAGATGACGAAGATGGCCACAAACCAGCACCAGATATGCAGGTATTATTATCGCAAATGCCAGTATTAGCTATCCAGTCAGTAGGAAAGTTAGTAGACATTACCTTCCACTGTATAGTTATAGGTGATGTGGTAGTATTGATAATATAGTTATATGCATCATAGAATCCTGCACCTGAAACCGTAACAGTATCATGCTGTGTGTCTACAGATTGTGCGTATGTTGACCCACCAGCTAATAAAGCACAGGCAAGTGATAGAAGTGTAATAAACTTTTTCATTATCAGTCAATTTATCTGTGCAAATTATTGAAAAATTTCGTCATTACAAAAATATCCACCCTCATTTTAAGGTTTTTATAAGTTTTTATACACTTTCTGCAATAAAACACCTATCATTTCGTTTCTTCTGCTGTTTTTTGCTTGCTTTAGTTACTCACATTCTTGCTGGTAGTTATGCACATCCGTAAGGGGCTATGAGGTGGTACCAGCAGCGGACTATCCCAAAAACACAACGGCTGCTTCTGTTAAGAAGCAGCCGTTGTGAAAAAATTAATATTCGTAGTGATTATTTAACCACGTTGAATTTACCAGAGATTGTACCATTCTCAGTCTGAACTTTTACATTGTAAAGACCAGTAGAGAAATTATCCAATGGCAATGATATACGGCTTGTACCAGCATTCATGAAAGAAGAAGGAACAGTATATACTGCTCTGCCCACCATATCATAAACAGATATAGATACGTTACCACTGTTCTGAAGATCAAAAATCACATTAGCCTGTGTAGAAGCTGGGTTTGGAGCTACAACAAAATTCTCTACACCTGCGTTGATGTCAGATACACCTACTACTGCAGCAAAGTTTGCACTGTTAAGTACTGCTCCATTTGCTCCGTCTATCAGCAATATCACACCATGTACTTTGTTTACAGCCCATGCAGCATCCAATGTTTTATTGAATGTGTAAGTATAGTCTGTGTTATACACCATACTAGCAGGCAACAAACCAGCACCGCCAGTAGCAGATGGGTCGATAGAGCGAGCTACAAACTGATAGCTCATCATAGATGCTGGTATAGAAGATGGGAGCGCATTATAGTTTACACCACCACCAGTAAGGATGTTAGTAGTTGAACCACTGTATGCATTAGCCTGATTCCAACCTGAACCAGTTCCTTTTACATCATCTTCAGTTATTACCAAAGCAAGTCTTGCGCCGTTTAGGTTAAGTGCTGGTTTTACAGTTACAGCTACAGAAAGGCTGCTTCCTGTAAGTGTTGGAGCCGCAGTTACTGTTGCGAATCCGAAATCATCACTCAACTGTGTATAAGCATCAAGCAAACTTGCTCCTGGGTCTACTTCATAACGGCGATCTACCATAGCAGACGGATAACCACCTACTTGTGTACCCATCCATGCATCGTATGCAGTTACTTCCATAGGGTCATTATTGTGTACAGCCACTAGACTTACATTGTTACCGTAGAGTACATGAAGCGAATCCATAAACACTATACCACGTGGGCACCACTGACACCATGTACCTGTAGCTTCTTCTACTGCTAGTACTTTTGTAGGCATAAATCCTACTGTGTTCAGTGTATCCAGTCCAGCAGTATCATTAGCTGAATTAGCATCGCCTGTCAGCTCAGCCCATACCTGCAATTGATAAGGACCTACTGCAGCTGGAAGAGTAACAGGAGTAGTAGCAGTGAATGTACCAGTAGTAAATGGAGCAATGCTCACACCAGTTACTGGGTTAGTAACCACAGCACCACCGTTAAATACATACTTCGCGTTAAATGATGTAATAGTTGTACCACCATTATTAAACACCTGACCTTGAACGGTTATGTTTGCACCACCCACTCCATATGAGTTTGGTGAACCAGTTGCTGGAGCAATTGCAGTTAGAGCTATGTCGTTAGAAGCAGGAGAGAAAACCTCAATATCATCTATTCCCCAACCATACAACCATCCACCACCATCATTATATCTAAAACCTAACATAAGGTTTGACATGCCAGCATAAGCAGTAAGGTTTATGTGACGCATTTCCCACCAGAAGTTCGCATTGCCTGTTAGAGTTGACACTACAGTCCATGTAGTACCACCATCTGTAGATATTTCTACTTTAGCCGATTCTGTAGCACTACTAAAAGTTCTGCCCAAATAAGAACAATCAAATTTCAACCACCAGTTACCAGTTCCCAAAGAAAATGTAGGTGACGTCAAAAAACTGTTTGTGTTGTTTGCACCTGCTCTTTTGTCATCATTTACAGCTACATATCTTGTATGCGGAAACATTGGGAAATCAGTAGAACCCAATGTAGTGTTTGTACCTGAGTTCCAACCCACAGAATCACTAATTACTGCACCCGCAGCTACTGTTTGTGCCCAGCCAGTAGGCAATGCTGTACCTACTGTTGTCTCGAAATTTTCTGTCCACTGTGCATTACTGGTCAAACCCAAAGCCAGAAAGGCAGCGACCGATAGTAAACTTTTTTTCATTTTTTTGGTTTTAATTAATTTTAAAGTTTTGCAAAAGGGATATTTTGCCCGCTAAAGTTATCGGTTAAAAACAATATGAACAAAAAACAAGCGTCAACTAGCCAAAAAAAATTTTTGTAAAAATAATTTTCGAGCTTTTTCGTTTCCAGTCTGTAGCATTTCTATTATATAACCAATGATAATTGATTGATTTCATTCATTTCTTACTCCCTACAGTATTTTCATTATTTTACTGAAACAGACAGCTTTTCTGCTACTACACACATCATCTATTAGCTCACATATTTTACCTCATTCACATCCTCGTTCATCACATTCTCTGCCACACACAGCAAGGGCTGCCATGTTAGCGGCAGCCCTTGCATACATTCGTTTATAGTTGGTATATACAGCTATTCTATAGTGTAGCTCATTTCTCCGTTTTTTTCGTCCTTCAGCACCACACCAGCCTCTGCCAGGCGGTTGCGTATCTGGTCGCTAGTCGCAAAGTCTTTACGCTTCTTAGCATCTTTCCTTATTTCTATCAGCAGCGTCAGCACTTTGTCCAGCTTGTCTGTCTGCTGCACCTGCAGTGCCTGTAGGCCCAGTATGTCCTCCATATAGGTTTTCCACGTCGTTTGCAGCAGCAGCATCGTTTCGCCAGCTAGTGCAGTAGCCGCTACCTGCCCGCCCTTTATGCCATTTATCACCGGTGCCAGCTCAAACAGGTTGGCTATTACCTTCGCTGTATTCAGGTCATCATTCATAAAGTCAGCACACTCACTGCACCAGTTGCGCACCTGTGCATCTAGTGCCGCATCAGTGGCAGCACCACTATCGCTGGCTGTCATTTTTTGCAGCACTTCATATGCCTCCCACAGTCGGCGCAATGCTCGCTCGCTCGCCTGCAGTGCCTCATTGCTGAAGTCTAGTGTGCTCCTGTAATGGGTCTGTAGTATATAAAACCGCACCACCATAGGGTGGTAGGGCTGCTCCAGCAGCGGATGATTACCGCTAAACAGCTCCGATAGTTTTATCACATTGTTATAGCTCTTGCCCATCTTCTTACCGTTGATGGTTATCATATTGTTGTGCATCCAGTAGCGCACAGGCATACAGCCATGTGCTATATGGCTCTGGGCTATCTCGCTCTCATGGTGCGGAAACTGCAAGTCCATACCACCACCATGTATATCAAAGGTCTCACCCAGATACTTACTGCTCATCGCAGAGCACTCTATGTGCCAGCCGGGGAAACCCTCACCCCATGGGCTGTTCCACCGCATTATGTGTTGTGGCGGTGCTTTTTTCCATAGCGCAAAGTCAGCCTTATTGCGCTTTTCCTCCTGTCCGTCCAGCTCACGCGTAGTTTCCAGTTGGTCCTCCAGCACTCGCCCCGATAGTTTGCCGTACGGATACTCCGCCGCATACTTACTCACATCAAAGTACACCGACCCATTCACCTCATACGCATACCCCTTGTCTATGATCACCTTTATCATGTCTATCTGCTCCACTATGTGCCCCGTAGCAGTGGGCTCTATAGCCGGTTCGTCGCAGTTAAACAACCGCATACCGTTATGAAACATAGAGGTGTACTTATGCACCATCTCCATAGGTTCCATTTTTTCCAGCTTCGCCTTTTCTCCCACCTTGTCTATCGCTTCTCTGCCTTCTTCCTCAAAGTGGCCAGCATCTGTTATGTTGCGCACATACCTCACCTTCATACCTAGTTGGCGCAGATACCGCTGCACCACATCAAACGTCACATACGGCCTTGCATGACCCAAATGCGACTCGCCCGATACCGTAGGCCCGCACACATACAGCCCCGCATAGCCCGGTGTCATAGGTTCAAAACGCTCTTTCTGGCGTGTATAAGAGTTGTATATATATAATTCCGACATAAAAAAATATTCAGGTTTCTCCACACCTCTGCCACAGAGGGTAGCCGGCATCAGCCGCCGCAAAGATAAGTCTAAATGAATATGGAAAACTTCACCATTACCGCACCTCATTGACTGTCTTTTTTGCTACCAGCCTCAGCACTCCCATCAGCGGGCATTGTGTCACTCGCTTGTACTGGC
>JBIKKS010000456.1:0-9167 GCA_044360235.1 Flavipsychrobacter sp.
CAAAACAGCCTGTAGAGATGATCTGAGTAGTTAATCTTACAACAGCAATACCTGGACTAGTGAAGTTCACCAATATATTGCGACCATTCGGAGCAGTTGCATAAACATCAGCATTAGTAACATTCCATGTATATGATGTACCCGGTAAAGCATCCCTAGTTGCACCAAAGTTTAAATACATAGAATTCAAACAAAGTGTAGAATCAGGATGTACTGTGATAAATGGCTCAGGAGCTGTGCTGTAAACATTGAAGGTAAGTGTAGCATAATCAGTACCACAAGTAGTAGTAACTGCATAGCTAATTATAGCTGTACCAGTAGATACTGAAGTCACGACACCAGTAGCACTTACTGTAGCCACAGATGGATTGCTACTAGTCCATGTACCACCTGAAATAGTGCTAGTGATAGTAGATGTATAACCTACACACAAACCAGAAACACCTGAAAGAACACCTGCATCAGGTTCTGGTATAACTAACACATTAAATGTTGTTGTATCAGCACTACAATCATTGATCACTATATAAGAGATAACTGCAGAACCTATGCTCACACCAGCTACTATACCTGTTGCAGATACTGAAGCTATGGTTGGATCACTAGAACTCCAGCTACCGCCAGCTACGGTACTAGTAAATGTACTGTCGGTACCAAGACATACTTCACTAATACCTGTAATAGTGCCTGCTTCAGCAAGAGGCTTGACAGTAACAATTATGCTTGCGCTACAACCAGATCCAATAACATAAGATATTCTGACTGTATTAGCTGAAACACCAGTAACATTTCCAATACCGTCTACAGTAGCTACTGTAATGTCACTACTACTCCATACGCCACCGGCTACTGAGTTAGTAAGGAAGGTAACTGCGCCTATACATACACTGTCGGTACCAGCTATTGTTGCAGGTACTGCATCTACTGTAATTGAAGTAGTTGCGAAACAACCAGCTAATGGAGTTGCATAAGAAATATTCACAACACCCGCAGCAACACCTGTTACCACACCAGAAGGACTCACTGTAGCTATAGAAGCATTAGCGGTAGTCCAAACACCACCTGAATATCCATTGCTGAGTGCTATAGATGCAAATTCACATACATTAGATGGACCAGTTATTGCGTTCAATGTTGGCTCTACTGTAAGTAAACGTGTAGTGAAACATGCAGTACCCAACGTATAAGTTATTCTTGAAGTTCCAACACTCATTGCCATCACATTACCAAATGCATCAACGTTTACAACAGAAGGTGTACTGCTAGACCAAGTACCACCAGGTATAGGATTGCTAACTAAAGAAGTAGAGCCTAAACACATGTACTGAGCACCTGTTATAGTAGGAGGCAATGGATTGACAGTGACCTGCTTCGTTACATAACAACCAGTAGCTATCAATGTGTAAGTGATAGTAGCTGTACCGTTTGAAATACCAGAAATAATACCAGTAGATGCTCCAATAGAAGCTATGGCAGGAGCACTAGAAGACCAGCTACCAAATCCAACAGTGTTTGTTAAAGTACCAGTAGAGCCAACGCACACATCAGATGGACCAGCTATGACATCAGGTAAGGGATTTACAACAACTACTATAGTTGCAAAACAACCAGTAGGTAACAGGTAAGTAATAGTAGTAGAACCAGCAACAAGACCACTTACTAAGCCAGAAGCAAATCCAATAGTAGCTACAGTTGTGTTACTGCTTATCCATGTACCACCTGCGGTAGCATTACTAAGTAGAGTAGCAGCAGCCACACACACATGAGTGACACCAGTGATGGAAGCAGGAGCAGGATTAACTGTCACTGTACTATAAGTAAAACAACCAGTACTTAAAACTGTGAAGGATATGTGAGCTGTACCTATTGCTACACCAGTTACAATACCAGGCACCAATGATACAGGCGCTACAGCAGGATTACTGGATGTCCATATACCTGGTAATACACTGCTGTTGTCTAAATCGATAGTACTACCTTGACACACACTATCCAATCCAGTTATAGCTGGAGGAGTAGGATTGACTGTAACAGTAAACCTGGTTAAACAACCACCCAATAACTGATAAGTAATAGTGACCGTATCGTTTGTAACACCATATACAACACCAGTAACGGCATTGACAGGCGCAACAGAAACGTTACTACTACTCCATGTACCACCAGAAATACCATTTGTCAGTATTATAGAGTCACCCATACATACCTGACCCGGACCTGTAATAGGAGTAGGCGCAGCGTTAATTTGTACAGGAACAAACACTTTACAACCAGGACTTAAAGAATAGGTAACATTGGTGATACCAGTTGAAACTGAAGTAACAATACCGCTACCTAAACCAACAGTTGCTACAGAAGGAGTACCGCTAGTCCAGCTACCTCCAGCAGTTGCATTTGAAAGTGCAGTAGTTTCACCAAGGCAGATTTCGAAATCGCCTGTTATTGGTGGTGGAGCAGGATTAACTGTAACTATGATGAAAGTAGTACAACCACCTGTCAATGTATATCTAACAGTATCTATGCCTATGCCTACACCCGTCACTACACCAGTAGCAGGATCTACAATTGCTGCAAAACCTCCACTTGTCCACGTACCACCAGAAACTGTATTACTAAGTGTTACCGAACTTCCTTCACACAAGTTAGTAGTACCAGAAATTATACCTGGTAATGGATGAACTGTAGCAACTATGAATGAACGACAACCATCTGATGTAGTGTAGGATATAAGACTTGTACCACCCCCAACACCAACCAATATACCACCACCTACTGTAACCGTAGCAACTGTAGGAGTACTGCTAGTCCATACGCCACCAGGTGTAGCATTAGTCAGTGTAGTACTAACACCAGCACAAACCGATGGTGTACCAATTATAGCAGCAGGCAATGGATTGACTGTAACCGAAGTAATACGAGCACAACCACTAGGCAGAGTGTAACTAATAGTAACAATACCTGCAGTTATACCAGTAACTACACCAGTTGTACTTATTGTTGCTATAGCTATGTCTTCACTTATCCATGTACCACCTGAAGTTGCATTGGTAAGTGTAGTTGTGTTACCGATACACACACTCGCCACACCTAATGTTGTAGCAGGTACTGGACTTATAGTAACAACTGTAGTAGAACGACAGCCTGTAGACAAGAAATAAGTTATAGTAGTGGTACCAGTAGACACACCTGTTACCAGTCCAGTAGTTACACCAACTGAGGCGATTACCGGGTTACCTGTAGCCCAAGTACCAGTACCAGGGGTAAGGTTAGTAAGTAAAGATGTTGCACCCAAACAAATATTTGTATTACCTTCTATAGGCAATGGCAATGGATTAACTGTTACAACATTTGTAACGAAGCAGCCCGTTGGTGCAAAATAACTAATAGTAGAAGTACCAGTAGATATACCAGTAGCTACGCCAGTACCAAGACCAATTGTAGCAACCAAAGGATCTGTACTAGTCCAAGTACCACTTGGTGTAAGACTACTCAAATTAGAGGTAGAACCTTGACATATAGTTAGTGAACCAGCTATTGCTGATGGCCTTGGCAATACTGTAACCAAACGAGTTACAAAACAACCAGAACCAATTTGATAAGAAATTATTGAAGTGCCTGCTGACATACCAGCTACAACACCGTTTGTACCTACAAGTGCAACTATAGCATTACTACTGCTCCATGTTCCACCTACAGTAGTTGTACTAAATATAGTGGTACCATCCACACAAACTGAAGGTGTACCTGTAATGGTTGCTGGTAACGGTGTCACAGTTATAACTTTAGTAGCCTGACATCCTGTTGCAAACCTGTAAGTAACCAATGAAGTTCCTGCAGCGACACCTGTAAGTAAACCAGTAGCAGAGTTGATAGTGGCAATGGCAGTGTTGCCACTTATCCATGTACCTCCTACTGTTGAGTTAGTTAAAGTAATTGTAGTACCTGCACAAAGAACGTCAAGACCTGCAATAGCAGCAGGTAATGGATGAACTGTCAGTACACGTGTAGCATAGCATCCTGTAGCAGTAAGCGCGTATGTGATGGTAGCAGTACCTGCAGATACACCTTGAGCAACACCAGAACCAGAACCAATTGTAGCAATAGTGATATCGCTGCTGCTCCATGTACCACCCACTGTAGGGCTAGTAAGCACAGTATTTGCATCAGCACATATTACAGCCGTACCAGATATTGGATTAGGAGATGGATAAATTGTGAATGGAGTTATAGTTCTACAACCTGTAGATAATGTATAAGTAATATTAACAGTACCTGCTACAACTCCGGTTACCACACCTGTCGCAGCACCTACTGTAGCAAAACCTACGCTTGCACTAGTCCACAGACCACCAGCAGCTAAGCCAGTAAGTGTAGATGTTGCCCCTATACATGAAGAAGGAGTACCTGTTACAACTGGTAACGCATTAACCGTAACAATAGATGTTGCTGCGCAACCTGTAGATAGAGTGTAACTTATAGTAGAAGTACCTGCAAGAATACCTGAAACAACGCCAGTTGATGATACAGAAGCAACAGCAGCATCACTACTTGTCCAAACACCACCTGATGGTACAGAAGAAAGTAACGTAGTAAGACCCTCACATACTGTAAGTGTTCCTCCTATTGTAGCTGGTAAAGCTTGAACAGTAACAATTCTTGTTGATCTGCAACCTGTAGTTAGCAAAGTATAAGAAATTGTTGTCGTACCAGCAGTGCCGCCAGTTACTACTCCTGCTGCATCTATAGCAGCAATTAAAGGATTTGAGCTAGACCATACACCACCAGCAGTTGCATTAGACAAAGTAGTAGTGCCACCTGATGCACACAATACCGAAATACCTGTGATAGCTGAAGGAAGTGGGTCTACTGTAACTAAACTTGTAGCAATACATCCTGTTGATAATCTGTAAGAAATAAGTACTGTGCCACCCGACACACCTGACACACTACCTGTAGTACTTACCGTAGCAATAAAGTTGTTGTCGCTTGCCCATGTACCACCTGTAGTAAGGCTATTAAGTGATGTACTGCTACCCAGACATACTACACCTACACCTGTAATAGGTGCTGGTACTGGGTTAACAGTTATTTGTCTTGTAGCAACACAACCAGATACTGGACCTGCATAAAGAATAGTACATATTCCTGCTGCATTACCAGTAACAAGACCTGCTGCATCTATAGATGCTACAGTAGGATTGCTGCTGGTCCAAGTACCACCTAACGTAGTAGACGAAAGTGCTGTCGTACTACCTACACAAACTGTAGGAGTACCAGAAATAGTTGCTGGAAGTGCATTAACAGTTACTACACCCGTTACAAAACAGCTATTAGCTAATTTATAAGTTACTACTGTAGTACCTGTACTTACACCTGTTACAATTCCTGTAATGTTATTTATTGTGGCAACGGTAGTCAAACTAGACGCCCACGTACCACCTACCGATGTATTACTTAATGTTGTATTTCCTCCAGCACAAACTTCCATTACACCTGTTATTACAGCCGGAATAGGATTTATCGTTACAGCTCTTGTGCGATAACAACCATTAGATATAGTATAACTAATAGTAGCATTGCCCGCCAATATACCTGACACAAAACCTGTGGCAGCAGTTACTGTTGCAACTGTAGGATCACTACTTGTCCATGTACCACCTATTGACGCATTTGAGAACGTGGTAGAAGTACCCTCGCATATTACATTAACACCCGAAATCACAGATGCTGGTAATGAATTATTGGTAACAACTACTGTAGACCTACAACCACTAGACAAAGTATAAGTGATGCGTGAAGTACCTGGGGTAAGACCACCTGTTACCACACCTGTGGCAGCATCTATTGATGCAATTGAAGTGATTGAACTACTCCATGTACCACCTGCAACTGTATTCGTCAATGTGCTTGTGATACCTGCGCAATAAGTTAATGAACCAAGTATTGTATCTGGTAAAGCATTAACAGTTACTGCAAATGCACGGAAACAACCTGTAGGTAAAGTATAAGTAATATTAGCTACACCTGCTGTTACACCTGTTACTACACGTGTTGGAGATATTGTAGCTATAGTTACATCGCTGCTGCTCCATGTGCCTGTGGCTGGTGAAGATGACACCGTAACGTTTGAACCTACACAAACAGATGATGTGCCAGTAATTGCTGATGGCAAAGCATTAACTGTAAGCACTACTACACTAGCGCAGCCAGTAGGTAGCGTGTAAGATATAGTTGTAGTACCTGTAAGCACACCAGTTACTACGCCACCAGCGTCAATTGTTGCTATTGCAGGATTTGCACTGCTCCATGAGCCACCTAATGAAACATTACTAAGTGTTGTTGTAAAACCGATACACACAGCAGGTACACCTGATATAGGATTAGGTAATGGATTTACAGTTACTACCGTTGAATTAAAACATCCACTTACGCCACCCAAAGTATACGTAATAGATACTGTACCCTGACTAACACCAGTTACTACCCCAGATACTGAAGCCACGGTAGCAATAGAGTTATCACTGCTTGTCCACACACCTGCACCAGGAGAACTTGTAAGACTAGTTGCAGAACCTTCGCATACTACTAATGTACCTGCAATAGCTGATGGAACAGGATGAACTGTTACAACTATTGAGCTCATACAAGATGTAATAGGATTTGTATACATGATACTTGCAGTACCTATCGCCACGCCTGTTACAACACCTGTACCACTAACAGTTGCTACAAGTGGGTCTGCAGTAGACCATACACCTCCAGCATCAGGATTTGATAATGTAGTTGTACCTGCTACACATGCTACTGGTGAACCAGTTATAGCAGATGGCAATGTATTCACGGTGAGCACTGCTGTAGCAGCGCAACCTGTAGGTAATCTATAAGAAACAGTTGTTGTACCAGCAGAAAGACCGTTTGCTATACCTGTGGTAGCTCCAATAGTAGCTACAGAAGTAGCAGCACTAACCCAAGTACCACCAGTGGTTGCGTTGGTAAGTGTAACTGAAGAACCCATACAGGCTAGTAATGAACCTGATATTGCAGTTGGAGTTGGGTTAACCGTTACAGTACGAGTACGAAAACAACCACTACCTAATGTGTAAGATATTTCTGCAGTTCCACTAGCTACACCAGTTATTACACCAGATGCGTCAACGGTTGCTATGGCTGTATTATTACTACTCCATACCCCACCTACTGCTAGCGTATTAAATGCTGTAGTACCAGCAACACACGTTGTAGCAGTACCAGTAATTACAGATGGTGTACCAAATACTGTAATAGGTAGTGTAGTTCTGCAAGAATTTGGTAAAATGTAAGAAACTACAGCAGTTCCTACGTTCACTACATTTAATAAACCTGTAGTTAATCCTATACTTGCTACAGTACCTGAAGTTAAAGTCCAGATACCTCCAGCAGATGCATTTGTCAATGTTACAAGATTACCTGTACAAAACGTAGAAGGACCGCCAATTGGTGCCGGTACAACGTTTACTGTAACTGTTCCAGTTCTGAAACAACCCGAAGATAGGGTGTATGTAATAGTAGTAGTACCGGTAGATATACCAGATAAAATACCTGTAGTTGTTGTAACATCTGCAATTGCTATGTTAGCAGAACTCCAAGTACCTGAAGCTGAAAAGTTAGTTAATGTACCAGTTGAACCTTCGCACACGCTTGTTGCGCCACCTATTACAGATGGTGAAGGACTCGTTGTAACTACCACAACAGATACACAACCAGTACCTAATGTATAGGTAATATTTGCAGTACCTGCATTTACCGGAGTCAATAAACCAGTTATTGCATTTATTGTTGCGTTTGATACATTGCTCGAAGTCCATACACCACCAGGAGTGGCATTAGTCATAGTAACAGTTGTACCTGAGCAAACGATACCTACTGGTGGTGTGGCAGCAGGTAAAGGATTTACTGTAATATCTTTAGTACGTACACAACCCAATGTAGAAGTGTAAGTAATAGTGGTGTTACCATTTGATACGCCAGATACAATACCAGTACCCGATATAGTGGCAATAGATACGTCATTACTTGACCATGTTCCACCAGCTGGTGTAGACGTTTGTGACATAGTAGATCCCACACATAATGCAGATGCACCAGTGATAGTAGTTGGTAAAGCATTAACTGTAAGTACTGAACTTATAAAGCATCCAGATGGTACAGTATATATAATAGTAGATGTACCTGCTGCTACAGAGGTAGCTATACCTGTACCTGCATCTATTGTGGCAGTTGCTGTGTTAGAGCTAGTCCAGTTACCACCTGCAGTACCACTAGCTAGTGCAGTAGTGTTGGCAGGGCATATAGATAAAGTACCCGATATTGCCAATGGCCGTGCGTTTACAGTAACCACAGCAGTAGTGATACAAGCACCTACCTTGTAGGTGATAGTAGCAGTACCAGCAGCAACACCAGACAATACACCTGTTGTTACTCCTACTGTAGCTATTCCAGTGTTACCACTACTCCATGTACCACCAGAGTTAGGGTGAGTAAGTGTAGTAGTAGATGATGCACAAACAGTGTAAGAACCTGTTATAGCTGGCAATGCTCCGTTAACTGTTACTGCTACAGAGCGTATAACACTAGTACAACCAGCACCCGGATAAGTAACTGAAAGACTGTATGCACCAGAAGCTGCAGTAGTAGCCGGAGTTACTGTTACGTTATTGATAGTGGTTGTGTTAGAATATGCAGCCGGACCAGACCAGTTGTAAGATATCAAAGTACCCACTCCTGTTACACCACTTGCGGTTAGGGTGAATGGCGACCCCTCACACACTGTAGGAGTAGCTGTGCTTATGCTTGTAAGTGTAGGCAAAGACTTTACAGTAAATGTAATAGGTGATGATGGTGGAGTAGTAACAGAGTTAACACCTGTAGCTACTAAACCAGTAGAAGGATTAGCTGTTACCTTTCCAGCGGTATTCTGTGCTATTACGTAATAATTAATAATATTGCCAGGAGCTGTACCACTAAGTGTAGCAGCAGGCATTACAAACTCCCAAGTACCACTAGTACCGGTACCAGCAGTTAATGTACCCGGTACAGAAAACCATGCACCAGCACCCTTACGGAAGTAGGCCCTAGGTACATTAGCACCTGATGTAGGCACTCCCAAACTATCTGCAATTGTTACACCA
>JBIKKS010000457.1:0-9122 GCA_044360235.1 Flavipsychrobacter sp.
ACAGGTATAGCCGCAGGGACAGCAACTATATCTTATACCGTTTTTTCTGGTTGTTTTGTAACAAGGGCGTTCACAGTTAATGCATTACCTGTAGTTAATGCCATAACGGGTACTTCATCGGTTTGTATATCTTCAAGTACATCCCTAAGTAGTAGTACAGTAGGAGGTGTATGGAGTAGCTCTGTGCCGGCTGTAGCAACAGTGGGTACTTCAGGCTCTGTTTCGGGTTTAAGTGCTGGAAACACTACTATTAGTTATACTGTTACAAACGGCAGCGGATGTGTAAACAGAGCAACTAGAGAGGTAACCGTAAATGCACTACCTGTGGTGAATGCGATAACAGGAACCACAAATTTTTGTCAAGGAACAACAACTTTGCTTAGTAGCACCACACCTAGTGGGGTATGGAGTAGTTCTACGATAGGAGTAGCTACTGTTGGTACTTCAGGATTGGTGAATGGGGTTGCTGCAGGGACATCCACAATATCTTATACAGTTACTGATGCAAATAGTTGTGTAGGCAGAGTTACAACAATAGTCACTGTAAATGCTTTTCCTACAGTAGCGGCAATAACAGGAACCAGAACTCTGTGCGCAAATACAACAACTACATTGGCGAGTGCTACAAGTGGTGGTGTATGGAGTAGTAGTGCCACAGGTGTAGCTACCGTTGGTACGGGGGGTGTGGTGAGTGGTGTGTCGGACGGTAATGCTACTATTTCTTATGTGGTAACTAACGTCGCTGGGTGCTCTACTACCGTAACTGCAATAGTAACTGTAAATGTAGTGCCGACAGTTGATGTAATAACAGGTACATTGATTGCATGTGTAGGTGCTACTACATCTCTTGCTAATACCACTGGTAGTGGTGTATGGAGCAGTAGTGCTACAGGTGTAGCTACAATAGGTACTTCTGGTATAGTATCTGGTGTGTCTGGAGGTAATACAACAATTTCATATACAGTAACAAATGGTTTTGGTTGTATTGGCAGGTCTACTGCTGTGGTAACAATAAATGCATTGCCCGTAGTAGCTGCTATAACAGGCACAGCTTCGGTATGTTTGAATGGTACAACAACATTATCTAACGCCACTGCAAGTGGTGTATGGAGCAGCTCAGCACCAGCTACTGCCTCAATAGACGCTGGTGGAGTAGTAAGCGGACTGTTGGCGGGTAATGCTACTATTAGTTATACAGTGACAAATGCTTTTGGCTGTGTTGGCAGATCGACTGTAATAGTTTCAGTAAATCCTTTGCCAGTAGTAGCTGCAATAACAGGTACCGCTATTGTTTGTGAAACTGCAACTACAAACTTAGCTAATGCTACAGCGAGCGGTGTATGGTCTAGCAGTGCGGCTGGTGTAGCTACAGTGGGCACATCAGGAATTGTAACTGGTGTGAATGCGGGTAACGCTACAATATCTTATACAGTAACAAACGGCTTTGGATGTAGCACTACTGCAACTTTAGTAGTAACAGTAAATCCAAGACCTACGGTAGCAGCAATAACTGGTACGTTATCTGTGTGTGACGATGCTACAACAACTTTGAGTAATATAACAGCTAGTGGTGTATGGAGCAGTTCGGCACCAGCAATTGCTACAGTGGGTACATCTGGTATAGTAACCGGAGTATCGGCGGGAAATGCTACAATATCATATACAGTAACTAATGGTTTTGGATGTAGTATTAATGCTACAGCAATTCTTACTGTAAATCCATTACCAGTGGTAGCAGCGATAACAGGCACTGCAACCGTATGTCAGAATCTTACTACTAACCTCAGTAATGCTACTGCAGGCGGTGTATGGTCAAGCTCAGATTTGGCTGTAGCCACTGTAGGTACCTCAGGTACAGTCACAGGGGTTTCTGCTGGTAATGCAGTTGTTTCGTATACAGTTACAAATGGTTTTTCATGTACTACTACGGTTACTACTAACGTAACGGTAAATCCAGCACCCGTTGTGGCTGCCATCACAGGTACACAAAGTGTATGTGTGGGAGCAACAACAACTCTTGCAAACGTAACAGGGTCAGGCGTTTGGTCTAGTAGTGCGGTGGGTGTAGCAACAGTGGGTACATCTGGTATTGTAACTGGGGTATCGGCAGGTAATGCTACTATTACTTACACAGTAACCAATGGTTCTGGGTGTATAGGAATATCATCTGCTGTAGTAACTGTAAATGCATTGCCAACTGTAGCCGCTATAACAGGTACACTGAGTACCTGTGTAGATGGTACAACAACATTATCTAACGTTACAGGAAGTGGTGTATGGAGCAGCTCAGCACCAGCAACTGCATCTATAAGTGTTAGTGGTGTAGTGACTGGTATTTTGGCAGGCAATGCTACTATTAGTTACACTGTTACCAATGGTTTTGGATGTGTGGGCAGATCTACAGCTATTGTAACTGTGAATGCACTACCAGTTGTGGCTGCCATAACTGGCACTGCAACAGTTTGCGTAAACGGTACTACCAATCTTGCTAATGCAACATCAAGTGGTGTATGGTCTAGCAGTGCAGTTGGTGTTGCAACAGTGGGCACATCAGGAATAGTATCAGGTGTGTCGGCAGGAAATGCTACCATATCATATACTGTTACTAATGGTTTTGGTTGCACTGCATCTTCTACTATTAGTGTTACAGTCAATCCATTGCCATCTGTAGCTGCTATAACAGGTACACTTTCTGTGTGCGAAGGAGTTACAACAACTTTGTCAAATGCAACGGCAGGTGGTGTATGGTCAAGTCTTACACCAGCCGTTGCTACTATAGATGCCGGTGGACTAATGACTGGCGTAGCAGCTGGAAATACAATTATCAGGTATAGAGTGACTAATGGATTTGGTTGTATTGCTGATGCTACAGCTACGGCTACGGTTAACGTCCTACCTAGTGTGGCGGCAATAACTGGTACATTATCGGTTTGTCAAGGACTTACTACAGCATTATCGTCAGTTACTGCGGGTGGAGTATGGACTAGCTCTGCAACAGGTGTTGCAACGGTTGGTACATCTGGTGTAGTAACTGGTGTAGCCTCAGGAAATGCTACTATTTCTTATACGGTTACTATTGGGTTTGGTTGTGCTACAACAGTAACAGCAGCTGTAACAGTTAATCCATTACCAACAGTTGCAGCTATAACAGGTACACGTACTGTATGCGTAGGACTAACAACTGCATTGTTTGATGCAACTGCAGATGGTGTATGGAGTAGCAGTGCAACAGGTGTGGCTACAATAGGCACAAGCGGAATAGTTACTGGCGTAGCCGCAGGAAACAGTACTATATCATACACAGTGACCACTGCTTTCGGTTGTTTGGGCAGGGCAACGGCAATAGTTACAGTAAATGCAATTCCTGTTATTTCATCTGGGTCAGGATTTATGAGGGTATGTAATAGTTCAACCGTAAGTCTTACTTCATCAATACCAGGAGGCACTTGGGTAAGTAGCAGTACTGCTAACGCAACTATTGGTTCAGCTAGTGGTTTAGTAACGGGTGTAAGTGCAGGTAACACCAACATTACTTATACGGTTACGGCTACAGGTTGCGTATCTAGTACTACTCTTACTGTTGATCCTATTCCTACAGTTACAGGAATACAATATTTGTGTATAGGTAATCCTACTCTGTTAACAGGTACACCATCAGGCGGAGCTTGGAGTAGTAGTAACACAGGAGTAGCTACTGTAAACTCTTCAGGGTTAGTGACCAGTGTATCAATCGGAACCAGTAATATTACTTATACCGGTGGTGCGGGTTGCTTTAATGTATTGCAAGTAACAGTAAATGGTGCTATGCCAGCTATACTGGGAAATCAAAGCATATGCCAAACCAATACTACATTACTTACCAATGCAGTAGCAGGTGGTACATGGACAAGTAGCAATGTAACTATTGCTACTGTAGGCTCATCTACTGGTCTTGTTACTGGGGTAAACACTGGTGTAGCAACAATATCATATAGCTTGAATGCAGGTTGCTTTGCTACAATTGCAGTTACGGTTATGACATTACCGGTAGCTACTACAGGACCTTCTGTAGTCTGTGTGGGGTCTACAGTCAATTTTATAAATACAGTAGGTACATGGACGAGCAGCGCACCAGCTATAGCGTCTGTAAATAATTCGGGTCTGGTAACAGGTCTGAGTGTGGGAGGAGCAACTATTACTTTTTACCCTACAGGTTCAATATGTTATGTGACAAAATCAATTACTGTAGGCGCCTTACCAACAACAATAGGCGCTACAACACCACTTTGTCCCGGACAAACGGCCTCACTTAGCGCATCGCCTGCTGGTGGCACATGGTCTATATTCAACCCAGATGTAGCAACTATTAATCCTTCTACTGGGTTATTAACTGCTGTTATGGTGCATCCTACTAATTTATTGGTTACTTATGTTTATTATACCCTGCCAACTGGCTGTTCTTCATCAGGTATTGTAACAGTAAAACCACAGCCAGCACCAATTTTTGGAACTTCCTTATTTATGTGTTCCGGTGAATCTAATTTACTTATTACAGGGTCTTCTGGTGGTACATGGAGTAGCACTAACCCATCAGTAGCTACAATTGCTACGGGTGGTATGGTAACATCGGTTGGCGTAGGAACTTCAGTTATTAGCTATACCAATAGCAGTGCATGTGCGAGCACAGTCATAGTTACCGTTAATTCATCAGTATCTACTATTTCTGGTCAAACATTGATATGTACTGGTCAAACATCTACATTTACCAATGCAGTTTTAGGTGGTACTTGGACAATTAGCAATCCTATTGTTGCTTCAATCAACAACTTTACGGGTGTGGTTTCAGGTATATCAGCAGGAACTGCTAATGTTTCCTACACTATAGGTACAGGATGTGTAGCAGTAACACAGGTAACTGTTAATAGTAATGTGGCTAGCATAATAGGTACTAATACTACATGCGTAGGTTCCTCAACTACACTTTCATATCCGGTAAGTGGCGGCACATGGAGTGTGGCCAATACTTCAATTGCTACTGTGGATTCAGTAACAGGATTAGTATCAGGCATAGCGGTAGGAGGAACTACTGTAACCTATACCATCAGTAGTGGTTGTTTTAAAGTAGCTAGTTTTAGTGTAGCTGCACCGCTATCTCCGATATCTGGAACACCTGTAACTTGCGAAGGTTCTTCTGTAGCATTAACTGCAACTGGAGGTACATGGAGTAGTAGCAACACTGGTATTGCTACTATAAGCGCTAGTGGTGTATTAACTGGTGTAAGTGCGGGTAATGCTACGATTTCTTATTCAAACTTAGTAGCAGGATGTTATGTAACTATAATAGCTACTGTTAATGCTCGTCCGTCTGCAATAACTTCTTTGCCTATATGTTCTGGCTCTACTGTAACCTTTGCTACTACACCTACTGGTGGTACATGGAGTAGTAGTAATACCACAAGCCTCAACGTGAATAGCACTTCAGGATCTGCTGTGGCATTTAATGTTAGTAACGCTACTCCAGCGTTAGTAACACTCACCTATACAGGAACTAACACCTGCGCTACATCTGCATTTGTTACTATCAACCCACAGCCATCTGCGTTTTCGAGTGGCATATCTAATCTGTGTATTGGTGGTACAACTACCTACATATCAACTCCAGCTGGTGGAATATGGAGTAGCGACAATACAAGTGTTGCTACGGCAGCTACTGGTGGTTTTGTAACTGCAACTGGAGCAGGTGTGGCTATAATAAGTTATACCAATAGTTATGGTTGCACAAGGTCTTCTGTTATTACAGTAAATGGAGTTGTGTCAGACAATACAGGTATTGCCAGTGTGTGCACAGGGCAAACTACAGCTCTTGCTAATTCTGTATCAGGCGGAACATGGAGTAGCAGCAACACTGCAATAGCTACTATTAACATTTCTACTGGTCTTGTATCTGGTATTAATACTGGTACATCTAACATCACCTACAGGTTAAGTGCAGCATGCTTTAGTGTAACGCAGGTAACAGTAAACAGTAACGTTGCCTTGATAGGCGGAACAAAAACTACATGCGTAGGAACTTCTACCAATTTGACCTATCCCATAGCGGGTGGTACATGGAGCAGCCAAAACACTGCTATTGCAACTGTTGACAATACAACTGGTGTAGTAACAGGAGTTGCTACAGGATCTACTACTATTACCTACTTTATGAGTCCATCATGTTTTAAAACCACTGGGGTAATTGTATATGCTGTACCCTCCGCTATTTCAGGACTTTCTGAAGTTTGTGCGGGTGCTACAATAGCATTGACAAATACTGGCGGTACTTGGAGTAGTGCAAACACTTCTATAGCTACGGTAAATTCATCTGGTATTGTAACTGGTGTAAATGCTGGTGTGGCCACTATTAATTATCGTAATTCGGTGTCAGCTTGTATAGTTTCGAGAGCAATCACTGTCAATGCTGTACCTGCTGTTATTACCAGTTCTCCATTGTGTCCTGGTTCTACTACTACACTCATAACCACACCAACAGGTGGTTCTTGGACTAGTGCTAATCCATCTGTTGCGTCCATAAATCTTTCAACGGGTGAACTTACAGCCCTAGCTACACCTTTAACATCTTCAATAGCAACTATTACTTATACTGCACCTTCAGGATGTCGCAGAACACATTTTGTCACTGTTAATCCTATTGCTTCAACGATTACAGGGAATTTGAGAATATGTGTGGAAGGTACCACACTGCTCAACTCAAGTACTACGGGTGGCACATGGAGCAGTTCTAATCTATCAGTTGCTACCATATCTAGCACTAGAGTTGTAACAGGGTTAGCATCTGGCAATACAGTTATTAGTTACACTAATAGTTTTGGCTGTTCACGTACAGTAGAAGTAACAGTAAACCCTATACCTGAAGCTAATACTGGTATATTGTCAGTATGTGTTGGTACTTCAACATTGCTGGGTAATTCGGCACCAGGTGGCACATGGAGTAGCAGTGCTACGACTAGAGCAAGTGTAGGGTTGACATCTGGCTTGGTTTTTGGTGCAAGTGCAGGGACTGCTAATATCACTTATAATCCTGGTGGGCCATTAGCCGCTAAGTGTATCAGTATTAGTCAAGTTACTGTCAATGCATCCCCTGCATCAATAACAGGTACTACTAACGTATGTCCTGGTTTGACATCTACACTTTCTCACCCTGTGACGGGTGGTACATGGAGTAGCGCTAATACATCTATAGCTGTGGTAAGTGCATCTGCTGGTGTAGTAACAGGTATCAATACGGGTACCACTAGTATTACTTATGCATTGCCAAACGGTTGTGTAAGAACTACTTCATTTACTGTGAAGACTGCTCCAGTTGACATAACAGGTTTGTCTGCTGTATGTGTAGGCGGTACTATTTCACAATTCTGCTTCAGTGGCGCAGGTACATGGTCTAGCAGCAATACATCTATCGCTACCATCGGATTGACATCAGGATTACTTAATGGTGTATCTGAAGGTGCTGTTACAATTACTTATAGAGTTAATAGTACATCTTGCTTTACTACAAGGTCAATTGTTATAGGGGCTACAGATGCAGGTACTATTTCGGGTCCTTCTGCGATGGCTGTAGGTGGCACGGCTACGATGTCTAAAACTGTAGCTGGCGGTATATGGTCAGCTTCTCCTTCTACTGTAGTTTCAGTTGGCAGTACTTCTGGTGTCGTTACTGCTATTGCCGTAGGGTCTGCTGTAGTGACTTATGTTATCACTAGTAGCTGTAGTGCAGACACTGTTTATAATTATCTTGAAGTCTTCCCGGCAGCAGGTGCGTTAAGTTTTGATGGTGATAATGATGTAGTGTTAATAGGTGCTCCTATCATCACTGGCTCTTCTTATACTAAAGAAGGATGGGTATACGCTAATAATATCTTAGGTAGTAGTAACATCATTTCATCAATGAATTCTAAATTTTGGCTTGATAGGGGTATTCTCAAAGCAGGTAATGCTGGTGATGATGAGGTTGTTAGTGACACAACAGAAATTGAACCAAATACTTGGGTACATCTTGCTGTTTCTTACCATGCACCTACTAGCACTATGCGATTGTATAAAAATGGCACGTTGGTAGCTACAAGTACTTCAGCCCCTTCTTACAGTTCTGAGACTACTTATCTTGCTACGTATAAAGATGGTTTGGAGTTACTTAGAGGCACTTTGGATGAGGTTCGTATTTGGAACAGGGCGCTGTGTGAATCTGAAATACAGAACAATATGAACTGTCAGCTCACATTGCCGCAAACTGGGTTACGTGCTTATTACAGATTCAATCAAGGGATACTCGCTGGTGTGAACACGGGCTTAACTGCTCTTACAGATGCTAGTGGAAACGGATTTGTAGGTACGTTAATTAACTTCCAACTTACTGGAGACTCTTCCAACTGGGTTGCCGGTGCAGTTTCTGGTACATGCGCTCCACTTTCTTCTTCAGTGGCGATACTGTATACTGGTACCGACACTGCAGCTACAGTAGCTGTGGGTAGTGTATTATCTTTGGCTGCTAGTGTTCCTGGTGGTAGTTGGTCTTCTAGTAACAGTAGCGTTGCTTCTGTTGGGTCTACTGGTGTAGTTTACGGTGTCAATGTCGGTTCGGCAGTCATCACATACAATGTATCTAATCCTTGTATATCTGGTTTGGCTACAAGGTTAGTTAATGTGACTGGTGGTGTATCAAGACCGTCGGATGTGCAAACAGTTACCGCTACAAACAATGCTGGATTTGTGTTATATCCCAACCCTACGGAAGGTAGCATCTATTTTGTATCTGATGTGCCGGGTACTGTAACGGTATATAGTGTGGATGGTAAACAAGTTGCTAATTACGAAGTAGTAACTGGTAATACTTCAGTGACGCTGCCTACTAGTATTGCTCGCGGAGTGTACACTTGTCGTTTTGTATCAGCAGCAGGAGATTCTAAAATTGTAAGACTGATATACAAGTAGTATTCAGCCATAAGTATAGTGATTAAAGAAGCCAGATTGTTTTACAAACAATCTGGCTTCTTTGCGTTTATACTTGGGCATCATTATTCATGCTCTCTACATTACAAACGTTGTTCCATGTGCTGATGTGGAAATGGTATGTGGGTAATGTAATG
>JBIKKS010000040.1:0-9082 GCA_044360235.1 Flavipsychrobacter sp.
CATGTTTTCGTTTATCAGTCTGTAAAACGATGTATTGTTACCATGCCACCATCCGTTGTGGTATATCACCTTGTTACCATTGGGGTAGCACAGCATTCTCCATCCCAGCCCATAGTTCTTTATACCAGGCTTCTCGTTAGAGCAAGGACCATATGAGTATTCTATCATATCGTGGCTCAGCAAGCTACTGTTATACAACGACTGATCCCATCTAAACATGTCTTGCGCCGTACTGTATATACCCTTATCACCTGTCACACCATCAGCAAACATATCAGGCTCTCTAATCCAGTTATACTTGTAGCTAATGGTAGCATTACCCGGAAACCCAAACTGTGGCTGATACACAAACGTATTATGCATTCCCAGAGGCTCAAAGATGTACTTAGACATGAAATCTCTGAAGCTCATCCCCGTTTCCAACTCTATAATACGTGCAAGCAAAGCATAATTTGTATTGCTATATCTGAACTTTGTATTTGGTTTAAACTCCAGCCTGGGCTTATGTTTCACCAGCAGTTTCACCATTTCTTCATTACTTATGGGTGTGCGTGTGTTATGATTGTATACAGGCACCCACTTAGTATAGTCCGGTAATCCCGATCTGTGGCTGAGTAGCATTTTCAGCGATATGTTGGGGTATGGAAAGTCCTTTATATAGTGCTGTATCGGGTAGTCTATGTTTATCTTTTTTTGCTCATGCAGGTACAGCGTAGCAATACCGGTAAAGGTTTTACTAACAGATGCCAGCTGGCACGACGAATTGAATGCTGTAGGTATCTTACGCTCTTTATTGCCATACCCAAAGTAGCGTTCATATATAACTTTGCCTTTGTAACCTACCAGCACAGCTCCGTTAAATCCTGCCCTTACCTGATTCTTATAAAAAGCATCCAACTGGGCAATCATATGCCGGCTCGATGCACTCATTGTGTCGTATATCAAGGGTGCGTGGGCTACCTTTACAGGGTCGTCATGAAACCCTCCCTTAGTATGCGCTGACGCTGGCTGCGACGGCGAGTTACATGCTATTAGTACTATCGACAGCACCAATACTACTATGTAGGATTGTTTTAAGTTCATATACTGTATTGCAAGATGGCAATTTACTTCTTGTAAATCAAGTTAATAATCTGAGAGTTAGTTAATTCAGATAAAAAGAACACTGCTGTGCAATAAAATACCGAATTCCAACGAAAATACTAATATCCACCCAATTCTGGGTAAACCTCTGTTATGAAAAATTTCAAGTCCATTGTCGATACAACATTTCCTATCTAGTGCTTCCAAAAAAGCAGAGAAAACGATATCTATCTAAAGTAAAAAGCAATATTGAAAACTAAATTTATAGCACAACTACTTCCGCAACTCAGCTTTCGCAAATTTAATCATATCATCTATAAATTCATAATAGCACTGATTCAAATGATAATATCCCGCCACAAATATGTCGTAAGCTTTCTCTATTGGTGGCATATACTTGGCCCTCCTCGCCAACCCATGCAGCGATTTTTCTATCCCTTTTATACTGCGGTAGTTGTAGAGCCAGTTATGCTCCTTCATGTGCGGATAGTATGCAGCAAATGTAGACGGAAACTGAGCCATATACTCATCCAGCAGTTCATATGTATTTACAGTAAAGACCTTTAAGTCTTCAGGGGTAGCAAAATAGCGAGGGTCGTTTGCCAAAAAATGGTCGTATAGGGTATCCATTATAGCTCCAGAATACAACCCGAAATCCTCTCTGAATAACAACTTAGCGCGCAGCGTAGCAGGATGCCTGTCTGCTGCCTCATCTATCTTCCTATGCAGCTCTATACCTCTTTTCACCCCTTTATCATACCCTTCCAGCGCTATTCTTCCTTTCACATGATCTCCTATCATGTTCCCTGTCAGTACTGCACCATCCCCAAATGACAAATATGCATGTCCCAGATAATTCATGCTACGAAACTACGATTTTAAATAAACCTCATTTACCTGAAAAAGCCTATAATTTTGCTAAGAGTCATTAACAATTTAAAACGGTAGAATCCTACTTTTGTAACCTATGAAGAACACCACCCTTATGTATTTGTTATTGGTATTACCTTACTTTTTTGCAGCATGTGACGTCACCGATGGTAACTCTAGTAGCAATTGGCAACCTCCTACCCCCGGCACTGTTATAGACTCACTGTCTGAGCCAGTAACCGATGATACGCTCAATAATTTTACGGCAACTATAAAGATTGTCGCAGATAGTAATGTTGCAGGTGGTGTATACGAGATAGAAACAGAATTCGGCCCAAACTTAGCAATCAATAAATTTTCATTGCCTAAAGGCATGACCAATGGCACACCCAAGCTAAAAAAGACTGGCGAAAAACACACCTATATCATTGGCTTCTTGCTACCTGACGATACTACATTTTACGACTACTACCAAGTGTCATTCGATAAGCAAACTACCAAGATGCAATACATCAAATCATACTATTATTCAGAAGACGCAAAGTAGCTACTTATTCTTTCCTAAAGCTGACTGTATGTTTTTTAGTACCTGCACTTATAGTTAGGTAGTATATACCTGCTGGCAGCGTGCCACTAAGTATTATCTGCTCATCTAGTTTACCGTTATGCAGTGCTGCTTTTTCTTTGCTCACAGTTTTACCAGTAACGTCTGTTATTAGCAGCTCAGCCACACCTGTCATATCACTCAGTTCTCCTTGCAGGCTAAAACTACCTTTGTTAGGATTAGGAAACAATGAAATACGTGCAATGGCACCTGCACCATTATCCTTTACCGATTGTGGCACTGTCGTTGTATCATCTGGTATACTAGTCGTGTCAGGGTCTGCAAATCTTGCCAAAAATCCTTGAAACACCCACGCACCACCACCACCTGTAGGCAAATACGCCCCAGGCGTGGCTATATTACCAGTACTATTTGTTTGTCCGCATATATACACCGATTCTCCAAAGTAACCACTACCTCGCACCTCGTCTGCTCCTGCACCACCATAATAAGTAGCCCATTTTATTTGACCAATATTATTGAATTTAGCCAAAAAACCATCCTTTTCACCTCCACCATACGTCGGTTGCCATACCGAGTCTGTGGCTACGCCTGTAGTACTGCTAGTATATCCTACTATATATATATTAGCTGAGTCATCACTGCTTATTCTGCTCAGGTCAGTACGCTCTTCTAACGTCCCTCCAAAGTAGGTGCCCCACATCCTATATCCCAATTCCGGATGAAACTTCACTAGGAAAGCATCAGTACTTCCACTTCTCGTAGCCTTATACGAACCTGCAGTGCTTATACCATTGTCACTATCCGTATGGCCCAGCAAGTATATATTGCGCAGTACATCGCAGGTTACGCCGCCCACAGTTTCGCTGCCAGTACCTCCATAATAGGTAGCCCATGCAAATGTACCATCATCAATAAACTTCACCAGAACGGCATCTGAGCTGCCTCCCATTACTGTTTGGTGTGCAAATCCCGACGATATCCCTGTTGTGCTTACTGTCCAGCCTGTCATATATGCCACATACCCATCAGTGCAGGCTAGGCCACTAAATTCATTACCCGGACCACCGTAATAAGTTCCCCACTTCCGCACACCCATAGTATCATACTGTATAAGATACCAGTCAAATCCGCCTGATTTCGTAGGCCTATGACCTGTAGGAGTAGCAATATTTGTACCCTCGTTAGTGTCTCCAGCCATATAAATATTACCCGACCAATCGCAACTCACAGACCAAGGATAGTTTACTCCGGCACCGCCAGCATAGGTACCCCACACCCTCGTGCCATCCGGCAAGAATTTCACCAGAAAACCATCGTACGTACCACCACCATACACTGATTGTTGCGTGCCCGCTGTTGCTATACCAGCGTTGCTACCTGACACACCACACATGTACACCATTCCTGATGGGTCGCATGCCACACCTGTCGACCAGTCCGATGCTGACCCACCATAATACGTAGCCCACTGACGTATACCAGTAGTATCAAATTTTATCAAAAATCCGTCTGTCTCTCCACCAAAAACCACTTGGTGTGCACCAGTAGTTGCCACACTTCCTGTTGTGCCCGACCACGTAAGCCCACATGCATACAAACTAGCGGAGTCGTATGCTGTCACAGTATATAGTGGACTTGTGCTTTCTACAGGTCCGTAATAAGTACCCCATATCAGTTCTGGGTCTATTAACACCGATTTATTTATTCCACCTAGATCATAACTCAGTTCACTACCTTTTAGCTTGTATCTCGATGGCAGCATTTGTCCATTAGCATCATAACAAACAGGTGCTTTTTCCGTCAATGTACCCATTGGCGTGGTTGCTATAATGTTGCCGTTTGCATCTATTGTCAGTTTTGTCTGTCCGCTATATGCCATTTTCACTAGCCCAGCATTGCCCTTACGCCCCACCACAAATTCATGCTCTAGCTTCACTCCATCAGTATATATCACCCAGTCTATGTCAGGGTACACATTTTTATAAGTTATTTTTTTGTACGAATGAGCCCTCAGTCCATCTGCAGGGCATCCAGGCAAGTAATAATTTTCGTAATACGGTTCTTGCACCCCAGTTGCTACTGATGCATTCATATTAGCACCCACCATGTTTACGTCTAGCCTGTATGTGGTTATGGTAGCCGAATAAGGTTTTTCATACCTGTCCTCATCCATATTATTTCTCTTTTCAGGGGCTATGTAGGTTCCTGGTTGGTTCATATTATCCACATCAGTTTTAGTAAACTGATAGTGTATCTCACCAGCTCCTATGAATATGTTCACTCCCCCACCCCCTTGCAATACGAAATCAATATCATTCCTTGGGTTGCCATACTGGTCCTTTATTTGACCTTTATTCTCCACAAAAACCAATTTAGCTGCAGTGTTCACCTTTGCTGTTTTGGCAGTAGCGGTAAAACAAAATCCAGAAACAAACAACAGAACTAATGTAATTGACCTCATGTAATGGATATAACGAAATTTAAAATATTGCTCGATCATAATCGGATTACTAATTCCGAATCATACAAACATTTACTAAAATACCAAGTTAAGCAAAAACCAGCTACCTACCAAAAACCAGTATAACAAACAAAATAAATACCTAGACTGTATTTTGCATTTCATTGGGTATCATTATATTATACTCACTTCTTACTTTTCGTAACCTACTAATCATCAACTACTAACCAACTCCTTATCATTTACACCCTCTGCAATACAATCAGTTTTCACAATAAGCCCGATAATTAAAAAAATATCCTGAAACCCTTTTCTCCCCATATTGTGTCATAAAACAAACAAGGACTACCTCTTTCAGGATAGCCCTTGTTTTTTCTCAACCAATTATTAACCACTTTTATCTTATCAGTGTTACATCTCCTTTTACTTCCTGAGTTTTTCCACCGCAGTCATATCTCAGGTAGTAGTAGTACACTCCCAAATCCTGGTTTACACCATTGTAAGTTCCATCCCATTTCGGATTAGAATTTACACTCTCAAACACTGTCTGTCCCCAACGATTCACAACCCTAAACATCTGGAACCTTTTGTAACCCATAAACAACGGACGGAAACAATCGTTCTTGTCATCTCCATTAGGAGTAAACGCATTCGGGAACGTCACCGTACAGCACTCATCTGGTTTTATAAGCTGAGAATAGCTCGCTTTACAATCAAATGGTGTAGTCACTGTCAACGTTATCATGCTTCGCAGCTCCTCTACTCTACCCCATATCTCCGGACGGTTCTCATTTACAAACGAATGCTCAGGCTCCCATTTGTAGTTATAGCCATAGTTCTTAACGTATGCACTAAAGAACACACTGTCTTCTACACACAACGTACGGTTAGGCAAGGGCAGCACATTGAATCTCGGGTCTGGTAATGAATGTACTCTTACCGTATCTCCTGTTGGCAATGCACGACAGCCTTCCGCTGTTATTCCTTGCAATGTTATGATGTGTATCCCTGTGTCATTCCAGCTTATCACATACGGACCTCCTGTATGAACGTTGCTAGTGATAATGTCCACCACAGGGTTGCCCAGTATTGGCAAACCATCTATCAGCCACAAGAACTTATCTGCATTTGCGGTACGGTCGCTCAGTGCCAGTGTAATAGTATCACCCAAACATACATTTGGCTTAATATATGCATTCGCACCTGGTTCAGGATTTACAGTAACTATTGTAGACGTCATGCACGAAGGGGGCATCGTATAGCTGATTAATACAGTCCCAGGCAGATAACCAGAAACCACACCCAATGCATTGACTGTTGCGATAGAAGGATTACTACTGGTCCATATACCACCAGATGAAACATTAATAAGTGTAGTAGAGTCATACTGACAAAGACGTTTTGTACCAGTTATAGGTGCCGGCGCAGGATTTACCACTATTGCCACAGTTGCAGGTACCATACACCCGTTCAATGTCACATCAACTGTATACGTTCCCGTAGATATTGGTTGCGCATTTGCAATTTTCGGATTCATATTTACAGAATTAAATCCATTAGGGCCAGTCCAAGAGTAAGAAGTAGCACCGTTTGTCGAATAAGCATTTAGGAAGAGCGTATCGCCAGCACATATCGGCGAATTACTTATTGCTGTTGGTACAGGTAGTGGTTTTATAGCAATTACTATGCTTGTATCGGTGTAACAGTTGTTTTTCGATACAGTTACTGTATAAGTGCCAGCATTGGTCAGCGTTGCAGGTGCTATTACAGGAGCTGCAGTAGCAGAGGTATAACCTGACGGTCCATTCCACAACCATGTAACACCTGTCACAGAACTGCTGCCAAAAAACAGGATTGCATCACCTACACACACATTAGAACTGTAGGTAGAAACAGATAAATCGGGAGGCAACGGATCTGACAAAACAACCGGACCTACAGTATTGTAAGGGCAACCAGTGGTGATTGTGATATCACTGTATGTACCAGCTAATAGACCCAGCAGAATTATCTGTCCAGAAGGATTGGCGGTAATAATAGTTGTCTGCGGTACCCCATTCAATTTGTAACTTATAGTATAAATAGAATCTGGTATTACTGAGCCTGTAATTGTTATGGAGCCCTCGTTGCCTAAACAAGTAGTCGGATTTGTAAATGAAGCTACTGTTATTATTTTCGGTGCAGGATTTGGTATCACAGCTATAGTAGTATCAGTACAGCCTAGCGTATCCATTACCATTACACTGTAAGTACCTGCCACTAGGCCGGTGGCTACAGCGGTTGTTTGTGCTGGAGTGGTGGTCCATAAATAAGTATATGGTGCGGTACCTGACAAAGGTGTTACCGTAGCAGAGCCATTACTAAAACCATTGCAAGAGGGTGTATCTATCGTCACGGTAGTAACTACATTCGATATGATAGACACATTAAATACATGATTCATCGTACAGCCAGAAGTGTTGGTAACAGTAACAGTATACGCTGTGGTAACAGTGGGCGACGCAATAGGTGCGGCACAGGTGGTGCAGCTCAACCCTGCTGCAGGTGCCCAACTGTAGGTAAGTGGCAACGCAATATCGGTAGCATTGGGGTTAAGAACTACGCCACTACCCACACATACTGATGTATCATTACTAGGGTTAAGAGCCATATGAGCAGGTATCACACGTGTATACAGCGTATCCGTACAGCCAAAGCCCGGATAGGGCGTCAGTATTACTGCTAAGGTAATTGGGCTAGAAGGGGTGGCTATAGTAATAGTTTGTGTCGAGCCATAAAGAGTGGAGAATGAAGACGAATCGTACCACCTGTAATTCTGAAAGCCAGGAGGTGCGCTCAGCGTGGGTGGCGTAAGGGTATCGCATGAAGTAGTCAAAATCTGAAACAGACCACATTGCAAATCGATATACGCATATCCGTAGTGACCACCTAATGCACAATCAGCAGTTGTAAACTCAATAGCTACAGTTGTGCCTCCCATACCTGAAAGATCCAACGCACCAGTCGACCATGGAAGATATCTTACCGAACCCACAGAAATAAACCCTGGCATAGATGAAGTAGCCACATAGTTATAATTTGCACATGGAACAGGAGAAAGCGTTGCTGAATCAAATGCCCTTACAATAAACCGAGGTTGTTGAGCAGCAGAGTGAGAGGGGTCTTGCAACACAGTTGCATACCTATAAATCATACTGAAATTAGAAAATCCAGCTGGTACATTCACATAATAGGTCGCTCTGTCTATTTGACGGCCAGTACCATTATTACCTAGGCGAAATGAATAACTGCCACTTCCCGGAGCTAATACAGGGAAACCTCCAATTGGGTCGGTAGCACCACCTGCACATCCAACCAGCCCTGTTGCACTAGTTATCGTATGCCTGCATGGTATTGCAGCGCCCGTAGTAACGCCAGTAGTTAAAGACGCCAAAGTTGTGAATGTGCCAGTACCCAATCTCCAGTTAGTTAAGTTGCCAAACTCAAAATTAATATTGGGAGGACATGTAGTCTGCGCATCTGTTTTCACAGACTTTGCACTTATCAAAAGAATTAAGCCCAGTAATCGTAGTATTCTCATGGTATTATTTTTCATTTGTTGTTGCATCGAGATAAATTGAGTAAAATACACAATGCAGACAGTAACAATTTTTTTTCAGATAGCAATTTAGTGAAATGTTCTGATTTTTTGTGACATCCTCCAGTATGTATACGAAATAATAAATTTATGGTAAGAAAAAAATAACATTAGCAAAACGCTCGGTCAATAGCTTGGTTTTCATAGAATAAGTACACATAGTATAATGCAATACTGTTGCCGGCAGGTATACTACCCAGATTCTAAGTGAACGTAAAGGCTGTCACCATTTCGTGTTTGCCCCCTGTCCATAAATAGCATCTGTCATAGTAGAATTCCACTATATAGATAGATCTATTCAAGAACTCAACCTTCAAGAATCATAAATACAACAACAAGCACAACAATCTTGTGTACCTGATTTGTAATAAGACAGTTCTCTGACAAAAATGGTTGGGGAAATTCAAATTAACTTATCAAATATTTAGACAACATAAGCAGAAATATTCACAACTGAATATTC
>JBIKKS010000041.1:0-9015 GCA_044360235.1 Flavipsychrobacter sp.
TTACTACCTTGCTCATCTTGTATTTGCCTTGTCCAGTTTCTTCAAATACATAATCCTTACCCTCCCACCTCACAATCGCTTCTTCAGGTACACAAGTCAGGTCCTCACGGCTTATCTCTATTTCGGCATTCATGTACATACCGGGCAATAGCTGTTTATTACCGTTCACAAAATCGCAATGCACCTCAGTGTATCTTTCATTACCTATACTGGGGTTTATGAAATGTACTTTTGCTGTGTATTGCTGCTCACGATTATTGTTGGCAAAACACTTTACTACCTGCCCTATTGCAATGCTAGCAGCATCTTGTTCAAATACATTGAGTGTAAGATGAAGCTCTTCAGGGTTCACCAATTCAAAGAGCACATCAGTAGCACTTACATACTTACCGTTGTTTACATTTACCTTGGTTACGTAGCCACTTATAGGAGCATAGATATTGACGCTTCTGGAAACATTACTTTCACTCAGTGATGCAGGATTGATACCTACCAACATCAGCTTTTGCTCCAGTGAACGTTGCAATATGCGCTGTGATTCATAATCGCTTTTTGCCTGCTGATACACTTTGTCACTAGCAGCTTTTGTCTCGTTCAGTTGTCGTTGTCTGGAGTATTCAGCTTCATAATACTCCAGCTTACTTTTGGCTGTAAGATAATCCTGTTGTAGCTGAATGTACTGCTGGTCTTCTACTATAGCCATTACACTACCCTTAGCTACATGCTCTCCCGGCAGCAAAGTAATCTTCTTCACATAGCCACCCAGCGCTATACTTACCGATACTATACTTTGGGGCGGCACCTCTGTAGTACCTGCTACTTTTATATGAATGTGCATGCTTCTTTTGGTAGGCAAACCAGTAACTACACCCGCATTCTTCAATTGCTCTGCGGTGAGTTGTATCACTTCATTTACAGCTACACTGTCTGTGGTCAAAGCCTTACCAGCAGGCTGTTTGGCATCAGTGCATGATGCCAATATTAAGGTACTACACACTGCTATTAATATGTTTTTGTTCATGAGTATCGTTTTATTAGTTTACAGCAGCTAATTGTTCCATTTTTATTGCTGCTTCGTTCATTTGTTCTACAATATTGAAATAGTCATTTCGTACCTGCATAGCTTGATTGATGAGAATAGTCCAGTTGAGATAACCTATCTCACCGAGCATCAATTTTTTGTTGGCAGCACTAATAATAGCTGTAGCATTGGGCAACATACTGGTCTGATAAAGGAGTACTGATTGCTTGCGCTGAGTATAAATTTTCACTGTCGCTTGAAGCTCTGTAGATAGTTGCTGCTTAGCAGTTTCCAACTCTTCCGTGCGTTGTCTTTTCTGTAATTCAGCTGCGGAAATTCTGGCTTTTTGTGCTCCATAAAACACTGGAATTCCCACACCTATATTGGCAAATGAGAAGCGTTTTCCAGGTCCATAATATTCATCAGTGCCCGTAGTATTTTGCCAACCAGTAATGGAGGTATTGCTGTAGCCACCACTTATAGAGGGCAGTAGTCTGGCCACTTCAAGTTTCTTCTGCTGGTCTGCCAGTATCGTTCTTTGCTGGTATTGCTGAACAATTGGTGACTGACTGACATCGGCAGTAAAGCCCCCAAAAAGCGCACCAGACAATGGATACAGTACTGAGTCGCCTGCAGGCACCACAGTAATACCGGCATTCAATAACACATTGAATCGCTGCAACAATATGCTGTAATCTGTGGCTAATGACTGCAACTGCTCAGTGATTTGCAATCGTTGATTCTCTGCTGTTGAATACTCTGCTACATCCAAATCTCCGAGAGCATATCGTTGTTTGGCTTTGAGCATAAATCCACTATAAATGCTATCTGCCTCATGTAATAGTGTACGTTTTTCAGCCAATAATAATAACTGATAAAACAACTGCTTCACACCAGTTTTTACCTCAAGCATTTTTTGCTCTCTACCCGATTGGCTCAACAGTATATTTGACCTGTTAATCGAATTCTGGTGTTTGTACACTGTAGGAAACTGCACCGACTGAGATAACGCAAATCTATTGTCCAGCGCACGACTATTGTATCTGCCATATTCGCCCAGTAGCTGTGTTTTATCAATATCTACACCAGTCTTTTTCAGCGCTTCATAGTAGGTTACTTCCGTGTTTGCCACCTGTATCATTAGGTTGTGACGGCTGGCAGAATCTATAGCTGCAGCTAAGGTGATGGGCTGCTGTGCCAGTATATTACTCTGAGCAAACATAACCAGTATTGCCACAGAAGTAATAGCTACCGCGGGCTTCCTATTAAATCTAAATCCCTTCTCGAAAATCAGGTACAACAATGGCAGTACAAACAGATTGAGTAGCGTAGATATGATGAGTCCCCCTATCACAACAGTAGCTAATGGCTTCTGCACTTCACCACCTGCACCAGTACTAATAGCCATAGGTATAAAGCCCAACGATGGCACCAACGCAGTCATAAGAACAGCCCTCAACTTGCTTCTGGTAGCATGTACCACTATCCTCACACTGTCGGTCCAGCCCTCTGCTTTCAGCCTGTTGAATTCAGAAACCAACAAAATACCATTGAGCACCGCAACCCCAAACAGTGCTATAAACCCAACACCTGCTGATATGCTAAATGGCATATCTCTGAACCACAATGCTATTATGCCCCCTGTAGCCGACAATGGTATGGCAGTGTATATCAGAAGCCCTTGCTTCACTGAACTAAATGCAAAATACAACAACAAAAAAATGAGCAACAAAGCTACGGGCACTACTATCGCCAAACGTTCTTTAGCTGCTGTCATATTCTCGAATGAGCCACCAAAAGTAATGGTGTAAGCACGAGGGAGATTTAACTTCTTGCACCTTTTGTTGCAGCTCTTTTACTATAGTTTGCACATCTCTGTCCTGTATGTTGAACCCTATTACTATTCTTCGTTTACCGCGCTCCCGTTGTATCTGGTTTACACCCTCTATTTCTTCTATAGATGCTACCATGGATAGTGGTATCTGCGCCCCCTGACTGGTATTAATCTGCAGGTTTCTGATGTCTGTAATGTTGTTGCGTGCATCACCAGCCAGCCTCACCACCATATCAAACCTTCGTTCACCCTCGTATACCTGACCTGCCACCTGACCCGCAAAACCAGTATTGACCACCCGGTTTATGTCGCTCACATTCAGCCCGTATTTAGCCATGGCTTCTCTATCATATTTTATTACTACCTGTGGCATACCGTTTACTTTTTCTTCGTAGATATTTATAGCTCCGTCTACTGTTTTTATCATATCTCCCAGTTTGTGTGCATAGTGTGTCAGCGTATCCAGATTTTCTCCAAAAATCTTGCATACTACATCTTGCCTGGCACCAGTCATCAACTCATTAAACCTCATTTGTACCGGAAACTGAAACCCTACGGTAATACCTGGCACTGCCTCCAACGCAGTAGTCATTTTAGCACTGAGCTCGCTGAATGTGGTAGCCGATGTCCATTCTTTTTTATCTTTCAATACCAGTATCATATCGCCAGCCTCAAAAGGCATAGGATCGGTAGGCACCTCTGCACTTCCTATTTTGGTTACTATCTTCTCCACTTCAGGAAAACTGTCCAGCAATATTTTTGAGGCCTTCTGGGTGTAATTGATGGTATTGCTGAGGTTGCTACCGGTGAGCAATCTTGTCTCTACTGCAAAGTCGCCTTCTTCCAGCTGGGGTATGAACTCGCCACCCATTTTACCCAGTAGCGCTACCGCTACTGCAAACAATAATAAAGTGGCAGAAATAACCGTAACCGGATACTGGATAACCCGCTGCAGCAATGGGCGGTACTTACCCTCCAGCCACACGATCAGTTTGTCTGTAATGGTTTGTTTGTGACTCAGGTTTTTATTGAGGCACAGTGCAGCCATCATAGGTACATAGGTAACAGATAATATAAATGCACCCAGTATAGCAAAGGCAATGGTATACGCCATGGGCTTAAACATCTTGCCCTCTATACCCTGTAGCGATAGTATAGGCAGGTACACAATGAGAATGATTATCTGACTGAATACTGCTGATTTTATCATACTGCCGGTATATTTACCTACCTCAGCATCCATTTGTGGCTGCTCTATCCTAGTCATTCCTCTAAAACTTTTGGAGTGTGCAAACTGGTGCAATATTGCCTCCACTACTATCACAGACCCATCTACTATCAAACCAAAGTCTATAGCACCCAGCGACATCAGATTACCATCTACCTTAAACATGTTCATGAGTATGATGGCAAACAACATAGACAGTGGAATAACAGAAGATACTATAAGCCCTGCGCGGAGATTGCCCAGAAAAAAGACCAATACAAAAATCACTATCAGCGCACCCTCCAGCAGATTGGTCTCTACAGTGCTTATCGCATTGTTTACCATCTTTGTCCTGTCTAGAAATGCCTCTATAACCACACCCTCTGGCAGCATTTTCTGCACCTCTGCAACCTTCAGTCTCACCCGCTTTATGACCTCCGATGAGTTTTCACCTTTTAGCATCATCACTACCGCACCTGCTACCTCTCCCTTGTCGTTGTAGGTCATAGCTCCATAGCGCACCGCACTACCAAACTGCACGGTAGCCACATCGCTTATCAGCAATGGTATACCACCCGGCAGTGTTTTCACTACTATTCTGCCTATATCAGACAGTGATGTGGTGAGCCCTTCGCTTCTTATATACAGCACCGTAGGTCCTTTTTCTATATAAGCACCACCTGTATTTTCATTGTTGCGCTCCAGTGCATCAAACACATCAGCTATAGTTATGTTATGCGCTTTCAGCTGTTCTTGCCTTACTGCTATTTCATACTGTTTTAGTTTTCCACCAAAACTAGCCACCTCTGCTACGCCCTTTATACCCATCAGTTGCCGGCGCACTATCCAGTCTTGTATGGTGCGCAGCTCTGCTACATCATACTTGCTTTCATATCCTTTGAGGGGTCTTACTACATACTGATATATTTCTCCCAGTCCGGTAGTTACCGGAGCCATCTCTGGCGACCCTATACCATTAGGTAGTTCTTGTCTCACTTTTTGTAATTGTTCATTTATCTGTTGTCTTGCCAGATAGATGTCTACATTGTCATTAAACACCAGTGTGACCAGCGATAGTCCGAATCTAGAAAAACTTCTTGCCTGTTTCAGCCCCGGTACGGCACCACAGGCTTGCTCTATAGGCATGGTTATGAGCCTTTCTATATCTGGTGCGCCAAGTGATGGAGATACAGTTATAACCTGCACCTGATTGTCGGTAATATCAGGCACTGCATCTATAGGCAGTTTGGTTACTTCTACAGCACCCCAAACCACAAGCCCCAACACAAAGAGGGCTATTATTAGTTTGTTGCCAATGGAGAAGTTGATTATTTTCTGCAACATGATTGTATATTAAATAGTTATAAACTTTACCGAAAATGGTAAAAAAAGAATAAATCGACCAGCATTAGCTGTGAGAATAAGCACTACTGCATGCTACAGATTGCAGAAAAGAGATGATACAATAAATAGGTAAAATACCTGACTATAGTAACACACAATAAGTTCAGGATATACTGAACTGGCTCACTGCAAAGAGTAAATAAAAATTAAGCTACTATAGGTGGTCGCAACAACGACGAAAGGGCATTGCGAGAGAAAAATACATTTCTAAACTGCGAAATACTCCTCACCAATCTACTTTCATAGGCTTTAAATGAAATAGTAACATTTCCCGGATGGGTAAATACTAACATAGTACTAGCACTTAGACTCTTGAATGGCAATTGTTTGTCTTGCTGTTCGTCATTATCATTCATATCGTTGCCCCAGTAATGCATACTCAGAAAATCAGACATTGATAAATCACTGTCTCTATCTACATGCTGTGCGTAATGGACCAGAATGACCGGAAAGTGCGCAAATTGGTTGAGCGATACAATGTTGAGCATTGTAAAAACAACCAAGGTATGTAGTAATATTTTTCGCAATGCTATTCTGAATTTCGATGCAAAGTTAGTACAACTATTCTGATGAGCGCGTGATATAAATCACTTAAAGACAAATAACAAGTTTACCACCTACAAATCTCTAAGTCCTGTTTATACTGTTAAAGCCAACTTAAAACCGTATAATCCACCTGTTTTTACCGACAATTTTTAGCGGTTTACCGAAAGGGTAATTTTATGTTGGTGTTATAGCGGCACATTTGCAGTCACAAAAAACAAGGTAATGAGACCCTTATTATTATTTATCACAATTCTATTCAGTGCGCCGCTACTGGCGCAAGAGAACTTTACCGTCAGTGGTACCGTAAAGTTGAAATCGACAGGCGAAACCGTAATAGGTGCCACTATCAGATCTGGCAAAACGGGTACTGTTAGTAACGAGTATGGTTTCTACTCGCTAACACTGCCCAAGGGCAAAAACACACTTGAGGTTAGTACCATTGGTCAGGAAACAAAAAAAGTAGATGTGAATCTGGAAAAGAACACAATACTAAATGTATCTCTGGAAGATGCTTCGCAAAATATGGGCGAGGTGACTATTAAATCAACTGCATCGGGCAGAAGTATCAGCGGCACTCAAATGGGAGTGGAACGCCTATCTACTGCCGAAATTAAAAACATACCTGTGCTGATGGGCGAGCGCGACCTGATGAAGGCTGTACAACTGCTACCAGGCATAAAATCGGCTGGAGATGGCAACAGTGGTTTTTATGTACGTGGTGGTGCCACCGACCAAAACCTGATATTGCTAGATGAAGCACCCGTATATAATGCATCGCACTTGCTGGGCTTCTTTAGCACCTTCAACTCTGACGCTATAAAAGACATGACGCTATACAAAGGTGGTATGCCTGCACAATACGGTGGCAGACTATCGAGCGTGTTGGACATAAAAATGAACGATGGTAATAATCAGGACTACTCAGTAAGTGGTGGTATAGGGCTGATATCTGCAAAACTAAATGTGGAAGGACCTATAGTAAAGGATAAATCTTCGTTCCTGATATCGGGCAGAAGGACCTATGCCGATGTTTTTCTGAAACTATCGCCCGACTCTACCATAAATCAGAACAGGCTATACTTCTACGACCTGAACGCCAAACTAAACTATACGCTAGGTCAGAAAGACAGATTGTACTTGTCGGGTTATTTTGGTCAGGACCAACTGGGAGTGGGAGAATCATTTGGTTTGAGCTGGGGTAATGCAACAGGTACCGCTCGCTGGAACCACATTTTCAACAGCAAGATGTTTTCTAATACATCATTGATATTCAGCAACTATAATTATAAAATCAAAATAAGAGCAGGAGCCAACGATTTCCAGATATTTTCTCAGATACGCGACTGGAATCTAAAGCAGGAGTTTCAGTGGTATGCCAATAGCCGCAATAGCGTGCGTTTTGGGCTTAATAGCATCTTTCATACACTGCGCCCAGGAGAAATTACATCCTCATCTACCAGCTCTGTTAATTCATCGACACTGCAACAACGTTATTCACTCGAAAATTCAATATTCGGAACCAACACTTGGAAGGCTTCTGAAAAATTCTCACTCACTTATGGTGTTCGTCTTACTGCCTTTAGCATACTTGGTAAGGGGGACTTCTTTGACATGAATAGCAAAGGAGAAATCACAGACACTTTCAACTACAAATCTGGTGAAATAGTAAAAACCTACGTAAACCCAGAACCACGACTTGCAGCCAGCTACGAGTTCAACGAGTCCGCCTCGGTAAAAGCATCTTATGTGCGCAATGTGCAAAATATGCACCTTATATCTAACTCTACCTCCAACAACCCCACCGATAAGTGGATAGCCAGCACCAACCTCATAAAACCAGAAATAGCCGACCAATACTCGATAGGCTATTACAAAAATCTGGCAGACAACAAGTACGAGCTAACGCTGGAAACCTACTACAAAGACATGCAAAACCAAATAGATTACCGCAACGGTGCAGATATATTCATCAACTCAGATGCTATAGAATCTCAATTGCTGTTTGGTAAGGGAAGAGCCTATGGTCTGGAAATGCAGTTCAAAAAGAAAATGGGCAAATGGACGGGTTGGGTAAGCTACACCCTCTCTAAAACTGAGCGCAAAATAGACGGCATTAGTAATAACGAATGGTACAATGCCCGTCAGGACCGCACCCACGATATATCTGTAGTAAGCACCTACCAATTAAATAAAAAATGGACCTTATCTGGCAACTGGGTGTACTACACAGGCAACGCCATCACCTTCCCAGCCGGCAAGTACACCGTCAACAATCAGGTAGTATTCTACTACACTGAGCGCAATGGATACCGTATGCCAGCCTATCACCGTATGGACCTCGGTGCCACCTGTGTGCTAAAACAAACCAAAAAAACGCTGTCAGAACTATCATTCAGCGTGTACAATGCCTATGGCAGAGAAAATGCTTACACTATCGAGTTCAGACAAAGCAAAAGCGACCCTACACGCACCGAAGCAGTACAAACTGCACTATTCAAATTTATTCCATCTGTATCCTATAACTTCAAATTCTAACCAACTATGCGCAATATATTAAAAATCAGCCTCGTCCTTTTATCGGCTGCCCTCATGCAGTCTTGCACAAAAGTGATAGACGTAAAACTGAGAGATTCAGACAAAAAATATGTAGTTGAAGGCATCCTTACGGATGTAACAGGCAATTGCAGGGTTTTACTCTCTAAAACAAAAAACTTCAGCGAAGACAATACCCCTGCTGGTGTAAGTGGCGCCACAGTGTCTATCAAAGACAACAACACAGGTAGCACCGTAGCCCTCACAGAGCTAACGCCAGGCGTATACTCTAATACTACCTTTACAGGCACACCAGGTCATAGCTACGAACTGAGCATAGCCATAGGCGGAACTACTTTTACCGCTGTATCTGTTATGCCTGTGAAAATCAAATTCGACTCATTATACATCACAACTGATCAGTTGTTTGGAGATGAAAGAACTTTAGCCAATCTGGAATTTACAGATCCA
>JBIKKS010000458.1:0-8990 GCA_044360235.1 Flavipsychrobacter sp.
GCAGTGCTACCGCCAGCACACAAAGCACTTGCACCTGAAATCGCAGCAACTGTAGGTAAAGGATTTACGGTAACTACAGCACTAACTGTAGTAGTGCAACTAAACCCATTTGTAACCACATATGATATAGTAGAAGTACCTGCTGATATACCTAACACGATACCTGATGTACCAATGGTAGCGACAGAAGTAGTACCACTGCTCCACACACCACCAGAAGTCGCATTCGAAAGTGTTGTCGTTCCACTTTCACAAACACTTAAAGTACCAGTAATAACAGCAACTGTCGGCAGTGGATTAACCGTAACTATTACAGTCGTGTTATTACTACATCCAAAACCATCAGTTACAGTATAACTAATGTTGCTCGTTCCAGCAGTAACTCCTGTTAGAATGCCAGAACTACTACCTATAGTTGCTACCCCTGTGACACTACTGATCCATTCCCCACCAGAAGTACTGCTAGATAGAGAACTTGTTGCAGTTTCACAAACTGCAAGTGTACCAGTTATTGCAGCTACTGTAGGTAAAGGATTAACAGTTACTGATGTGGTTACGTCAGTAGTACAGCTAAATCCATTTGTAACACTATATGTAATGTCCGCTGTTCCTGCAGATTCACCTGTTACTATTCCGGTGCTGCTGCCTACAGAAGCAATTGCGCTGTTACTGCTAGTCCATATTCCACTTGCAGCAGCGTTAGCTAGGGTAGTAGTACTATTGTCACATACTGTAGTTGTGCCTGTTATGGCCGGTACTGTTGGGTATGGGTTAATCGTTATTGTTGCACTGCCTTGAGGGCCCCAGCAGCCACTTGCAGATCTTGCTCTGAAGTAGTAGGTGCCACTTGCAGTTATCAATTCTGATGAAGCAGGAGTAGCGGTAGATGTACCGTTTGATGTTGTGCCTTGGAAGTACATGGTACCATCACTGCCGTTTGTTGCTGTAATAGTGGTGCTACCACAATAAGAGCCAGATGTGCTTACAGTAGTTGCAGCTGGTAATGCATTTACACTTACAGTAGTATTGTTTGTTCTACTGCAGCCAGTAGCTGGGAGCGTGACTGTAGCAGTGTAAGTAGTTGTAGCAGCTGGTGATGCATATATTGTTGCTCTATCATCACCAGTATATGGTGTTGTTAAACTTGTATTAGTATAAAGTCCTGTATTGGGTGACCAAGTGTAAGATTGTGGTAAGCTATAATTTATGTTGATAGTCCATGATGTCAGTGTTCCTGCATCAGTATTAAACACATCGTTCATAACTAGTGACCATGTGCCATTTGGCACGCTATACAAAGATGTAAATGCTGCTACGTTTGAAAGGTTGCCTGTAGCACCTACACCTGCAGCTGCGTTAGGTGCGAATGTACCAGTATAGGGTGGTGTGCCAGCGCTTATTGCGGTGGCTCCACTTGAACTTACAACTGTATTTGTGAAGTTATCTCCACTTCCGCCATGTTGGTTAAACAAGTTCAGAATGTTGCCATTAGGAGCTTTCAGATTAACTATCATGTCGCCAATGTAAGGATGAATCATGTTCATAGTAACAGATACACTAGTGACTGTAGCACCAGTTGGTATTCCAGACATAGTTAAGGATGTCAATACTCCTGTAGCTACTCCATCTGGTACTGCAACTGAAATAGTACCAGAAGATACATTTGTACTTGAAGTTACTGGTGTAGCTGATCCTGTGAGTGCAACATTATCACCTAAACAAATGGTGCTGCTAGATGGGGTAATGGTAGGTACTGATGGCGAGACAGAAACATTTTGAAGGTATGTGGCATTTGTACATCCATTAGCTAGCGAATAAGTAAGTGTTGTTGTACCTGCACTAAGCCCAGTAAACGCTCCAGTCGTTGCATTGATACTACCTACAGCTGGCACAGAGCTACTCCAAGTGCCACCGGTTGATACGCCAGTAGGTGAGTAAGTTATACCTGTACATAAACTTGTACCACCGGTAATTGATGGTGTTTGATTAACTGTGAAAACAACACTGGCAGGTGTGCCACATCCATTTGAATAAGATACTACTGTAGTGCCTGCACTTAGACCACTTACTACACCAGTACTAGCACCTACTGTGCCCACAGCAGTGTTGCTGCTACTCCATGCTCCTACGCCACCTGGATTACTAAGTGTACTTGTTAGTCCGGTACATACACTTGCAGTACCAGTTATTGCAGCTGGCGATCCATTAACTACAAACGTAGCGGTGGTAAAGCAGCCTGCAACAGTATATGTTATTGTAGTAGTGCCTGCACTACCACCCGCAGTAACCAATCCTGAAGAGTTGATGCTAGCAACACCAGGTGCACTGCTGCTCCATGTGCCAGAAGGCGTACTGCTGCTTAGTGTACTATTGCCTCCTATACAAGCACTTAGTGTACCAGTAATAGCATTTGGTGCAGGATTAACTGTTACAGATGCATTATTAGTACTAGCGCAGCCTGAGCTGGGTAACGTAGCGGAAACTGTATACACACCAGATGCAGCTGGTGAAGCATAAACTGTAGCTAAATCAGTACCTGTGTATGGAATAGTAAGACCAGCATTTGTAAACAATCCTGTAGTAGGTGCCCATGTTAATGGCGGTGGACTTACGTAATTTATGTTGATAGTCCATGATGTCAGTGTTCCTGCATCAGTATTAAACACATCGTTCATAACTAGTGACCATGTGCCATTTGGCACGCTATACAAAGATGTAAATGTTGTTACGTTTGAAGTATTGCCTGTAGCACCTACACTTAAAGCAGCATTAGGTGAGTAAGTGCCGGTGTAGGGTGGGGTACCTGCGCTTATAGCGGTGGCTCCACTGGAACTAATAACTGTATTTGTTAAGTTATCTCCAGCTCCGCCATGTTGGTTAAACAGGTTCAAAATGTTGCCATTAGGAGCTTTCAGATTAACTATCATGTCGCCAATGTAAGGATGAATCATATTCATAGTTACAGATACGCCAGTGACTGTTGATCCAGCAGGTATTCCAGATACAGTTAAGGAAGCCAATACTCCTGTAGCTATACCATCTGGTACTGCAACTGAAATAGTACCAGATGATAAATTGAATACGCCAGGTATAACTGGAGAAGTGCTGGCAGTGAACATTGCACCAGTACCAGCACATATAGTTGCGCTTGATGATGGCGATAAAGTTACAGCCGCAGGTGTTGCACTGATCGTTTGTATCCTAGTTGCTGCTGTTCCGCATCCATTAGCATAACTGATAGTTGTTGTTCCAGCACTAACGCCTGTTAGCACTCCGGTTGTAGATGCAATCGCAGCTACAGCTGTATTTGAGCTTGTCCATGTGCCTCCTGTTGCTGTATTAGTTAATGTTGTTGTAGCACCTATGCATCCAGATCCAGCACCCGATATGGTGCCTGGTGTGGCATTTACAGTTATTGTTATAGTTGCAGCAGTGCCACATCCTGTATTGTATGATATAGTGCTTGTGCCCGCAGCGATGCCAGATAATAAACCCGTAGAAGGATTGATGGTTGCTGTAGATGGTGCACTACTGCTCCACGCGCCACCCGTTTCAGTATTGCTAAGTGTAGTAGTTGCACCTGCACACAAGCTGGTTGTTCCTGTGATACCTGCCGGGCCGCCATTTATGGTTACAGGTAATGTAGCTGCTGGACATCCATTTCCTAAGTTATAAGATACTGTTGTAGCTCCGCCTGTTACACCACTTAGTACACCTGTGCCTGATACAATTGTTGCAACGGATGTACTACTGCTACTCCATATACCACCTGAAATAGGATTAGAATAGGTAGAAGATGCGCCGGTACAAACTATCGCTGCGCCACTTATGGCTCCCGGTGTAGCTAACACAGTTACTGTTCTGCTAGCCGGTGTTCCGCAACCATTTGAGTAACTTATTGTGGCTGTACCTGCAGCTACGCCTGTTACTATACCGCTACCGTCTACTGAAGCAACGCTTATGTTGCCACTGCTCCATGTTCCAGTACCACCGGCATTAAACAAAGTTGTAGTACCACCAGCACATAATGTTGAAGTACCTGTTATGGCACTAGGAGCGCCATTTACTGCAAATGTTGCTACTGCTGGACATCCTGATATTACATAACTTATAGTTGTGGTTCCAGATACGGCACCCGCAGTTACTACTCCTGATGAATTAACTGTTGCGATAGCTGGTACACTGCTGCTCCATGTGCCACCTACACTAGTACTACTCAGTGCACTACTAGCAGTGATGCAAGCACTAAGTGTTCCTGTTATTGGGTTAGGGGATGGATTCACAACAAGTACTGATGTGGTTCTACAGCCAGTTGATGTAAGCGTAAATGTTATGACAGAAGTTCCCGAATTGACACCTGTTGCTACACCTGTTGTTGCTCCTATTGTGGCTACTGACAAGTTGCTACTAGCCCACGTACCAGTTCCTGTCGAGTTGCTAAGTGTTGTTGATATTTCTTCACATACACTCAATGTTCCTGTTATAGTGGCAGGCAATGGATTTACAGTCACTGTTCTGCTTATTGTACAGCCAGTTGATGTAAGTGTGAATGTAATATTTGCAGTGCCAGCTGCGTTACCAGTTACCACACCTGTTGCGGCATCTACACTAGCTATACCTAAATTGCTACTAGACCATGTTCCCGCTCCAGATGTGTTGGTAAGCGAAGTGTTGCTACCTATACATACCTCTGCGGTTCCGGTTATAGCATTAGGTTGGCTTACAGTTATTGTTTTAAAAACTGGGCAGCCAAGGTTGGTGATATAGGTAATGCTGGCAGTACCTGCACTAACACCTGTTATCAATCCTGTTGCAGAGTTGATAGTAGCAACTCCTGTGTTGCTGCTGCTCCAGGTGCCACCACTAGTGGCGTTAGTGAAGGTAGTAGTAGCTCCCACACACATTGTATTTGCACCACTTATTGCAGGCGTGTTACAGTTTATGTTTACATAATAGTCTTCTGTTTCGCCCCAAGAGTAAACCGTACAAGCATCTGTACTTGCTAGTGTAGCATTATATCTAGATCTGGCTCTCATTCTTGTAATACCAGGTCTTGCTGTTGCTGGTATTGGTATGGAGATTGTAGCAGTAAATCCTGGGCCAGTACCAACAAAGTAGTATTCGCTCGATTCATATACGCCATTTTGGTTGTAGTCTATCCAAACAGCACCATATTCTGTACCACCATTAGCTACTGTCATTGTAAAAGAAGAACTAATTCCTTGGGTTACTGATGCTACAGGTGTAGTATATACACTTAAATCAGCACAACCAGTAGTATTATTGATTCCTGCAAATGTCACATTAGTTATATTGTCACTTGCACTACAATCTGCTGCAGGTGCACAATATGCTGGATCACATGTTGCATAAGCATTAACTGTCACAACTCTTGTTGACGGTGTGCCACATCCAGAGCTATAAGTGATAGTAGCTGTACCATTGTTCACACCTGTTACCAAGCCAGAGGTATTTACAGATGCAATACTTGCATTGCTACTTGTCCACGTGCCACCTGATGGTGTACTACTTAGCGTTGTTGTTGATCCCTGACACACAGTAGCGGTACCAGTTATAGCGGTAGAGTTAGAATTTACACTCACTACCACTGTAGCATTAGGTGCGCAACCATTGCTGTAGGTTATGGTTGCTGTTCCTACACTTGCTCCCGTTACTACACCAGTAGTGCTCACTACTGATGCTACAGACGGGTTGCTACTACTCCAAGTTCCATTTAAGCTAGTGTTACTTAAAGTTGTAGTACTACTAAGGCAAGCCAGTGTGCTGCCTGTTATAGCTGCTGGTACTGCATTTACACTTATTGCGCTAGTTGCGGTGCCACAGCCATTTGTATAGCTTATTGTTACAGTACCCTGTGTTACACCACTTGCTACTCCTGAGCTGCTACCTATTGTAGCTACGCCAGTATTGCTACTGCTCCATGTACCACCGGCTGAGGAATTGAGATAAGTAGTGCCAGACCCTACACATAAAAACGATGAACCAGAAATACTTCCTGGTGTTGTTTGTACTGCCACATTCAATACTGCATCAGCACAGCCATTACTCAGGCTATAGGTAATGTTCGTATTGCCTATACTTACTGGTGTAAGCTCACCTGTACTACTATTTATTGTTGCTACTCCAGTGCTACTACTACTCCATGTACCACCAGCTACACCATTGGTGTAAGTAGTGGAACTACCCATACATGCCACAGACGCACCAGTTATGGCTGCAGGTGTTTGGTTTACAGTTACTACTATACTAGCAGGTGTGCCACAGCCATTTGAGTAAGATATAGTTGCAGTGCCTGCAGTTGCTCCGGTTATGATACCTGTAGTAGCGCCTGCTATTGCTACTCCTGGGTTACTACTTGTCCAGTTTCCTACACCACCAGCATTGGCTAGTGTTGTTGTAGTCCCAGTACAGAATATTGTTGTTCCAGTTATAGTTGGGTCTGGTGATCCGTTCACTGCAAATGTTGCTAATGATGGACAGCCTGCCACTGTGTAGGAAATTGTTACAGTGCCTGCAGTAGCGCCAGCTGTTACTACACCTCCCGCGCTTACACTAGCTATTGTAGGATTGCTACTTGCCCATACTCCACCAGGTGTAGCGTTAGACAGTGTACTACTAGCAGTGATACAAGCACTAAGCGTTCCGCTAATAGCTGCTGGTGATGGATTAACAGTAACAACTGCTGTGTTGGTACAGCCAGTAGATGCTAATGCAAATGTGATGTTTGAAGTGCCTGCAGCTACTCCTGTCACTACGCCATCACTACTTCCTATCAGTGCTATGGTAGCATTGCCCGAGCTCCATGTACCAGCTCCTGATGAATTGGTAAGCGTAGTGGTAAGTAATGGGCAAACACTTAAAGTGCCGCCTATAGCTGCAGGTGCTGCGTTTACAGTTACCACAGAGAAAACGCGACAACCTGTAGCTGTAAGTGTAAAGGTAATTGTTGCGGTTCCAGCACTCACACCACTCACTACTCCATCCGACAATCCTACTGTCGCTACACTCGTATTGCTACTTGCCCAGGTGCCTGCGCCCGTTGCATTGGTAAGCGCCATTGTTGCGCTAGGGCATATTGCACCTGTATTACCGCCGACAGGCAATGGTGTAGCATGAGTGTTATAAGTGGCACTACCTTGTGTTCCCCAACAACCAAGTGCCGTACTTGCTCTAAAATAATAGGTTCCGTTTGCGCTTATCAGTTGAGAGGATGACGGTGTTGCAGTCGATGTTCCATCCGAAGTTGTATTTTGAAAGTAGATAGTTCCACCACTTCCACCTGTTGCGTTTAGTGTAGTACTTGTACCAGCACAAAATGTTCCTCCTCCACTTACTGATACTGCACCTGCTGTAGCGTTAACTGTTACTGTGGTGGTAGCAGTGCCGCCACAACTGTTGGTGAATGTAATGGTTGCGATACCTGCTGCTACACCAGTAACCACTCCTGAGCTGCTACCTATAGTAGCAACGCCAGTATTGCTACTGCTCCATGTGCCACTACCACTATTACTTAGTGTTGTAGTATTGCCAACACACACAGACGGCGTACCGGTATTTGCAGCAGGTGTAGGACACAAATAAGTAAGTGAAATATTATCAACCGCTGCTGGTGGTGTAGTGCCTGCGCTATTATCATTTTGCCAAGTGAATATTACTCTGAATGTAGTACCCGCTACTCCTGTCAGCGTAATAGACTGAGTAGTGTATGTTGTGAAAGTTGTAGATGTTTGTGTATATCTTAAAGTTGCACCAGAAATTGTAGTTGATGGTGATACAGGTGCTGAAGTAGTTGGTGTTACAGTAGTAGGTGCAGTATACACAAGCAATCTATCATATCCTGATTCACCTCTACTTCTCAGCGACCAAGACAATACAACATTTGTTGCACCTGTAGGTATGGTTACATCTCTATAAAAATGCCCCCTTCCTGCTGTTGTAGTAGAATATGTATTAGAAAAAGTACTGCCCCAATACGCACCCCTTGTGCCAGTATATCCTGTAGCAGCAGTGCCTACTCGCCATGTATTTGTACCTGTCGTTACCTGTGTCCATCCGTTAGCTAGAAAGGTGGTCCCGTTTTCAAAACCACCATCACCGGTAGGGCTAATTACAGTTACTGTTTGTGCATTCACTGTACTAGTTAATCCAACAAGCAGAACAACTAATACCCTGGTCACCATTTTGTAAATTGTACTATTCATGACTGTTAATTTTAAGCTACGATAATGTTAAGAGAGCGATAAAGCTAAAAAATTTTATGATTAATTTCCTAACGTCTTTTTTCAGTAAAGCTCGGTATTGGGCAAATTTCATTTCTATGGTTATCTAATTGTTAAATTTATTTCCCCTTTTTTCATTAGTCATCTTCTTTACGTATCTGCATTTGTATAATGTAAAAACTGTACAAAACATTCCATTATTGTAAAACGATTCACTGTAGTGCATTTCAGTGTATCGCTTACTTGAAGATAAATAATTGGTTAAAAAAATGAAAATAACAAATAAGTAAAAAAAATACTCGTTTTAAGCTGCCGTATAAAGGGTAAAAAAATATAAAAACAATTTTTAGTAGGGTGGCCAAAATGAAGCCATTTTTCTGGAAAAGAGTAATCTTAATAATGTTTATGCTTGCCTTTTTACCGATTTTTACTTCATTTTACTGCTTTTCATTTTATCCCTTTTATTTAAATTAAACACTTGATGCTGTTCCAAGATTATTCACACAATTTGTTGCCTAGTGGTGGTGAATTATACTACTGTAAAAGCATATTTAATGAACAGGAATCTCGTTTATTTTTAGACGAACTAATAACATCAATACCTTGGAAACAAGAGCCCATCATGATGTTTGGTAAGTCTATTATGCAACCCCGCCTCACAGCTTTGTATGGCAATGAAGGTATGTCTTATGGCTACTCTGGAATAAGAATGCCAGCCACAATCTGGACGAATACTTTGCTGTTAATTAA
>JBIKKS010000042.1:0-8951 GCA_044360235.1 Flavipsychrobacter sp.
TCAATGCCCAGCAACTGCGTAACCGCGATGGCAGCTATAGCGTTTTCTACATTGTGCATACCACCTATAGGTAAGGCTACATGCTCCACAACCCAACTGGCAGCAACGACATCGAATGTGTATCCACCGTTTATCATCACTATGTTGCGGGCATATATATCGGCAGCATCGTTTTGCAAGCTGTATGTGAGTGTAGCAGGGCCTTTCAGCTCGCTTTGCCTATGTAAACCATGCTTAACGAGCAAAGTGCCTGTAGGCTTTATGTTGTGTGTATACTGTATGAAGGCATTCTCCATTTCGGCTGGTGTACCGTATATATCCAGATGGTCGGGATCTATAGAAGTAAGCACCGCCAAATCGGGATGCAGTTTCAAGAAGCTACGGTCATACTCATCTGCTTCTATCACAGCAGTATCATTGTCGCTGCTCCAGTAATTGCGGTTGTAGTTGACCGAAATACCCCCCAGAAAAGCATTGCAGCCATAGCCTGTTTCGCGCAGCAGGTAAGCGATCATGGTAGATATGGTGGTTTTGCCATGCGTACCAGCAACTGTTACTGCATACATTGCCTCAGTGATCCATTGCAATACATCGCTGCGCTTGAAGACAGGATAATTGTTGTCACGATACCAGTTGAGCCCAGCATGATGAGCAGGTATAGCAGGGGTGTAAATAACCAGTTGTGCATCAGCATCGCAAAGGTTTACATCATCGGTATAATTAATGTTCATCCCCTCTGCTGCAAGGGTTTTAGTAAGGGTTGTTTCGGTTTTGTCGTAGCCTGACACCACAGCACCTCTACCAGCAAAAAACCTTGCCAGCGCACTCATGCCTATGCCTCCTATGCCTACAAAATAAACCCTTTTTATGTCCCTTACATTCATATACTCCGGCTTGCCGATTTTAATGTTTCCTGTTTTTATTACTGATACTTACTAACTGTTTTGGTTTTACTATTTTATAGTTTTCCTGCTATTTCTATAACCTTCATTGCTATCCTTTCGTCTGCATCTTTTACCGCAAGTAGCTGTAAGTTTTGCGACATCAATTGCTGCATAGTAGTGTCCTTCATGAGCAACTTCAGTTTTTTTATGAGCTCTGTGTGTACGTCGCTATCTCTGACCATAAGGGCTGCATTGTGCGACACAAGCGACATTGCATTCTGTTCCTGATGGTTTTCGGCAGCAAGAGGATAGGGAACGAATATGACTGGTTTTGCAGCAATGCAGAGTTCGGCAATAGCCAAAGCACCCGCCCTAGAAATGACAATATCTGCTGCGGCATAGGCGTACTCCATATCTGCTATGAACTCATGTACCATAACCCTATCATTGTACATAGCCGCCACTCTGGTTGCCTCTTCGAAATAAGGCTTACCTGTTTGCCATATTATCTGTACTCCTTCACTCACAATAGTGCCCAGCTGAGCCGCAATAGCCTCGTTGATAGACCTTGCGCCAAGACTGCCCCCTACCACGAGCACTGTAGTCAATCCGTCTTTCATTCCAAACTTCACCCTACCTTCTATGGCAGTTCTGGACATATCGGATATATTTTTCCTTACCGGATTGCCAGTGAGCACTATAGAATCTTGCCTGAAAAAACGCTCCATGCCTTTGTATGCGACACATACTGCCTTGGCACGTTTACCTAGTATTTTGTTACTCTTGCCCGCATAAGCATTCTGCTCTTGTATGAGCGTAGGTATGCTTTGTGCCTGCGCTGCACTAAGCATAGGAAAACTGGCATATCCACCTACGCCGACTACAGCATCGGGCTTAAAAGTTGCTATTATGTTTCGGGCTGCTATTCTGCTTCTCAATAACTTGACAGGCAAAAGCAGGTTTTTGAGCATATTACTTCTGTTGAACCCTGTTATATCTAGTCCCACAATTTCATAACCAGCAGCCGGTACTTTATCCATTTCCATTTTACCTTTTGCGCCCACAAATAGCAATTGGGTGCCTGGTCTGAGCCTTTGTAAGGCCTGACCTATGGCTATGGCAGGGAATATATGCCCACCAGTACCACCACCAGCTATTATAACACGCAAATCAGTCATCTTCCTGTGGGTCTAATTTTATCTGAGATACTTTTACTCTTGGTTTTTTACCTTCTTTTTTTTCTGCTACTGCCTCGGCTACCAGCAATCTGCTGGCATTATTCAAGCCTACTGCTGCTGCACCCGTTATTGCACCTTCTATTGGCGGTTCTGGATCGGCATCTGTATTTTCTTTTACTAGTGCCGCATTTTTAGCTGCATTCTTGCGCTCGCCCTCCATTTCATCTACATATTTACTGACACTGAGTACTATTCCGATAGCTATACTTGTAAACCAAATAGACGAACCACCCATACTTATCATGGGGAGGGTAAGACCTGTAACTGGCACCAGATGTACATTGACCGCCATATTGAGCATGGCCTGAAAAACAAGCGTGATACTAAGCCCTACTGCCAAAAAGGCTCCAAAAGCAAATGGACACCGCTTGAAAATGAGCACACTTCGCCATAGAAACAACAAGTACAACAACACGACTATTCCACCACCCACCAATCCGTACTCTTCTATAATAATAGAGAATATGAAGTCTGAATATGGGTGAGGCAGGAAGTTTTTCTGCAAACTTTGTCCTGGACCGCGACCAGTGATACCTCCATTGGCGATAGCAATCTTTGCCTGCTCTACCTGATATACGTCCTGATGTTTTCCTTCTTTCTTTTTGCCACCAGCAAAGTCTTTGATACGTTGCTCCCAAGTAGCAGCCCTGCCAAATCCGGTAAGCTTGGAGATAGTAAATACTACCGACAAACAGATAAGCCCTGCTGCTGCCATAAGCATAAGATGCTTGATGTGTACCCTACCTATAAAAAACAATATGCTACAGGTGAAACCCAACATGAGTGCTGTAGACATATTGGCTGGGGCTATGAGTAAACATGTAATGAGCATGGGCAATAACACTGGCACAAACCCTTTTCTGAAATCTTTGATCACATTTTGCTTCATGCTGAGCACACGAGCCAGAAACATGAATAATGCAAGCTTGGCAAGATCAGATGTTTGGAATGTAAGGTGTATGACGGGTAGCTTTATCCAGCGGGAGCCCTCGTTGAGGCTAGTACCAAAAAACAAAGTGTAGACCAATAACGGCAAACTCAATAAATAAAGAACTACTGCTATACGGGCAAAACGTGTATAGTTGATTTTGTGTACTTGATAAATGATGAGCAAACCCAGCCCTAACACCATTACTTGCTTAGCAAGATAATAGCCAGAATTTTTCTCCATTCTGTAGGCTAATGACCCAGTGGAACTATATACAGCCAGCAGACTTATAAAAGACAATAGCAGTACCACGCCCCAAATCACTTTGTCGCCTTTGGTTCTGGTAAGTAAATTTTTCATATGGTCTGCCATGTCCTAAAATTTATTGTTTCACAAATGCCTTCTGCTCTTGATTACAGATTACGGACAGCAACTTTGAACTGTTCTCCTCTATCCTCGAAATTATTGAAACGGTCGAAGCTGGCACAAGCAGGAGCTAGCAAAACTACATCACCACTTTCTGCACAAGTATACGCGGCATATACTGCCTCTGCTGCACTACTAGTATCTATAATTGAATCTACTACACCTTCAAACGAATCGTGTATGGGCTGATTATTGATACCCAAACATATTATTGCCTTTACCTTATGCTTCACCAGTTCCATAATCTCTGTGTAGTCATTGCCTTTGTCTTGCCCACCCATAATGAGTATGGTGGGTTTTTCCATGCTTTCTAATGCAAACCATACAGAATTGATATTGGTAGCCTTGCTATCGTTGATAAAATCTACACCTCTGATGGTAGCAACAAATTCGAGCCTGTGATCGAGCCCCTTGAAGCGAGTGAAAGTTTCTCTCAGCTTCTCTCTTCTTATACCTGCTATACGGGCCGAAATACCTGCTGCCATGCTGTTGTATTGATTGTGTTTTCCTTTTATTGCCATGTCGTGTATAGACATGTCAAAGTGTTCTCCCCCGTAGTCAACGTTAATACGTCCATCTTCAATAAATCCTCCGTCTGTGCCTAATGTGTTGTCACTCATTGTAAAAAAAATAGTTGTTGTGTGAAGAGAATGGTTAGCCAAGTATTCTTGTATAGCTTTATCGTCTTGGTTTACGATAAAGTAGTCTGTAGGTAATTGATTTTCTGCTATTCTGAACTTTGATGCTACATAGTTTTCAAATTTGTATTCGTACCTATCGAGATGATCTGGGGTAATATTGAGCAACACGGCTACATCTGGTCTGAACGTATGAACGTCATCGAGCTGAAAACTGCTTATCTCCATTACATACCACTCGCAAGGTTTTTCGGATATCTGAGCAGCAAAACTGTATCCTATGTTGCCTACCAGTGCCACATCATAACCTGCATCTTTAAGCACAGTATATGTAAGCATAGTAGTAGTGCTTTTGCCATTGCTACCAGTGATGGCAATGATTTTACTATCACCTTTGTATCTGAATCCGAATTCTATTTCGCTGCATACCTCAATACCTGCTGCACGCACTGCTTTTACTACTGCTACCTTATCGCTAATGCCGGGACTCTTTACAATGCAATGAGCAGATAGTATGCGGTCCATAGAGTGAGTGCCTTCTTCGAATGCTATATCATTTGCGACCAGAACTTCTCTGAACTTATCTTTTATCTTGCCACCATCACTTACGAACACGTGCCAGCCTTTCTGCTTGCCCAGCAAAGCAGCACCCACACCGCTTTCGGCAGCACCCAGTATCACTAATTTTTGCGCAGGCGAGTTCATTTATTGTAGTTTAAGTGTTACTATACTAAATATTGCGAGTAGTATTCCTACTATCCAGAAACGTGTGACGATCTTCGATTCGTGGTAGCCTAGTTTTTGGTAATGGTGGTGGAGGGGTGACATCAGAAAAATCCTTCTACCCTCGCCATACTTTTTCTTGGTGTACTTGAAGTAGTAAACCTGCATGATAACAGAAAGGTTTTCTACCAGAAAAACACCACAGATGATGGGTATCAGCAACTCTTTGCGCACAATGATGGCTAGTGATGCTATAATGCCCCCTAATGCGAGGCTACCTGTATCGCCCATAAATACCTGCGCCGGATATGCATTGTACCACAAGAACCCAACACACGCCCCTACAAAGGCACCAATGAAAATGGACAACTCACCGAGATTGGGTATATCCATAATACCCAAGTAACCAGCAAAAACATAGTTGCCCGACACATAAGCAAAGACCCCCAGACAAACACCAATAATGGCTGACACCCCAGTAGCAAGCCCATCTATACCATCGGTCATGTTGGCGCCATTAGACACAGCAACTATTATAAAAATGACAAAGAGCACATAGATAATAGGAGTAGTAACCCCTACATTTTTTTCGCCGAAAATGGCTGCTATCTTTTCGTATCTGAACTCGTGATTTTTCAGGAATGGGATAGTAGTGGTAGCGGTTCTAACGTTTACATACTCACGCTCTTTGCCCTTATCGTCTTTTCTTACAAATTTGCCTGGCTCGGCTTTCTCTGCCATACTCAGGACTCCGTTTTGCCCGCGAGTTACCTCTCTACTTATCACCACATGATCGTTGAAGTACATGGTAAGGCCTACTATAATACCCAATCCTATCTGCCCCATTACTTTGAACCTGCCAGCTAGCCCTTCTTTGTTTTTCTTGAAGACCTTGATATAGTCGTCGAGAAAACCTACCAGGCCCAGCCAAACCGTAGAAACCAGCATGAGTACTATGTACACATTAGTAACCCTTGCAAACAACAATGTGGGTATGAGTATGGAAGCTATAATGATAAGCCCACCCATAGTAGGAGTACCTTTTTTCTGCTTTTCGCCCTCTAGACCTAGGTCGCGGACAGTTTCGCCAATTTGTTTTTTCTTCAGGAAATTGATGAGTCGCTTTCCGAAAATCATAGATATCACTAACGACAGTATAATAGCCATTGCTACCCTGAAGGTGATATAATTGAACACTCCCGCCCCCACTAGGTGGAACGTATCGCGCAGGTATGTGAACAAATAGTACAGCATAGCAACTGATTATTTTTGTAGTGTTTTAAAAATTTCCATCAACACCTCTTTGTCATCAAAGTGATGCTTCACTCCTTTTATTTCCTGATAAGTTTCGTGTCCTTTGCCTGCCACCAGTATTATGTCGCCGGGTCCGGCAAATGAAACTGCTACTTTTATTGCTTCCTTTCTGTCTGTTATCCTCAGGCACTTTCTTTTCTGTGCCAGTGTGAGAGTAGCCTCCATTTCGTTGAGTATCACCTCTGGGTCTTCGCTTCTGGGGTTGTCGGCAGTAAGTATAGCTTTATTGCTATGCTCGCAAGCTACCTCGCCCATTATAGCCCTTTTAGATTTGTCACGGTCGCCACCACAGCCTACTACAGTTATGAGTTGTTGTCCGTTAACTCTCAACTGATTGACTGTAGCTAACACATTTATCAATGCATCGGGGGTATGCGCATAGTCTACTATACCTAGTATCTTATCGCCTGGCGACATGATGGTTTCAAATCTACCAGCAGCTCCATGCAGCCCACTCAAAGTAGCCAATACCTGCACCGCATCCTCGCCCAGCAACTTAGCTGCACCGTACACCGCTAGCAGATTGTAAGCATTAAAAGTGCCTATCATTCTGAAGTGCGCTTCATATCCATCTACATTCATAACCAGCCCTGAAAGGTTGTTTTCCAGCACTTTTCCTTTGATTGTAGCTGGCACCTTGAGGCTGTAGGTATTGCGCACTGCTGCGGTGTTTTGCAGCATTACAGCACCTCTTTTATCATCTGCATTGGTAAGTGCAAAAGCATCTTTTGATAAGCCATCAAAGAACATCTTTTTCACTCGTATATACTCGTCAAACGTATTGTGGTAATCGAGATGATCGTGTGTAATATTGGTAAAAATGCCGCCTACAAACTCCACTCCAGCAATTCTGTGCTGGTGTATGGCATGTGAACTCACCTCCATAAATGCATAACTGCACCCTTCTGCTACCATACGAGCGAGTAGTTCATGTACAGACACGGCATCGGGCGTGGTGTGGGTAGATGGCACTACCTGATCGTGAATATGGTTTTGCACTGTAGACAGTAAACCACACTTATGTCCCAGTGCCTGAAACAACTGATACAATAAAGTAGCTGTTGTGGTTTTGCCATTAGTGCCCGTTACACCTACCACCTTGAGCTGCTGTGAAGGATGACCATAAAACGCATCAGCCATCAACCCTGCTACTACACTGCTATCTTTGACTACCACATAAGTAACACCTTCTGTTACATCGACAGGTATATGCTGACAAACTACTGCTACTGCACCCATACTGATGGCCTTGGGTATGAACAGATGCCCGTCTGCCACAGAACCCGGAACAGCTATAAACAAACTACCCGCTACTACCTTGCGAGAGTCTATACAAATGCTATGTATAGCTACATCAGTAGTACCCTGTATAGTCACAGCAGCCACATTTATCAATATGTCTTTTAGCGTAGGCATTAGCTTAGTTGTAGTATTATATTTTGTCCCTTAGTTAGTCTTGTACCTGCTGGTACTGATTGTGTTTGCACTTTACCTTTTCCTTTTATTTCTACATGCGCTCCGTAGTTTTCTAGTACGTATACCGCATCTCTCAGTGTCATACCAGTCACATCGGGCATTACCCCTCTGTACACATGTTTTAGTTTTACTTCAGAACTTTTAGTGCCAGAGTCTACCACATATTGAACCATAGTGCTTTTGTAATCTGACACCACTGGCATTTTTTTATTCATGGCAGTTAGCAACACTTCGTACGCACCAGCAGTAGCTGCTTTTGAAGGTATAGACGCCGCACCAGATTTGGCAATACTGTCGAGTGGAGCCGACCAAGCACCCATATTTTGTGAGAATATCTTGTCTGCCACCATCCGGAATACTGGAGCAGCAATAGTGCCACCATAATAAGCTGCCGAATGCGCCTTGGTGCGTATAACCACACATATGGTATACTTAGGGTTTTCGGCAGGCATGTAGCCTACATAAGAGCCCTGATATACCCCATCGGTGTATTTGATACCTTTGTCTGCTACCTGAGCAGTACCGGTTTTGCCAGCCATGGTATAGTATGGCGACTCTATACCCTTGCCTGTACCATCTGTCACTACAGCACGGGTACATTTTCTTAGTTGCCTAACTGTCTCAGCATCACCTATCGTAGCCAATACCTTTGGTTCAAAAGTTTTCACATCCTTACCATACTCCCTTATAGCGCTTACCAAATAAGGACGCATCATTTTGCCGTCATTGGCAACTGCATTGTACATCATACAGGTATGTAATGGTGTTATCATCACACCATATCCTGTAGCCATCCATGGCAGGGAGCTATTGCTCCATATTTTGCCACCGGGCGAAGTAATGACTGGTCTGCGCTCACCCAGTAGGTCTATACCAGTGAGTTTATCCAGTTGTAGCTTTTTCAGGTTGTTTACATACTGGGTTGGGTTGTCTCTGTAATATCTATCGGCTAGCTTAGCCATGCCTACGTTGCTGGATATTGCATAGGCTTTCCATATAGGCATTTCACGCAGAGAACCATCTGGGTGAGAGTCTGACATGGTACGCTTACCAAACTGCATCCTTCCGCCTTGTATGTCTATCGTTTGGTCTACATTAATCTTTTTGTCGGCGAGTAATGAAATCAGCGTAGCCAACTTGAAGGTAGAACCCGGCTCGGTGGGTATAGCCGCATAGTTGAAGTCTTCGTCGTAGCTACCGTCTTCCTGCCTGCCTAGATTTACCAGAGTACGTATTTTGCCAGTAGCTACCTCCATTACTATACAAGTACCATATGCACATTCATATTCTTGTAGCTTACTGAGCAATGCATGATAGGCTACGT
>JBIKKS010000043.1:0-8927 GCA_044360235.1 Flavipsychrobacter sp.
AGTGGTATGGTGACCGGCGTAGCATTAGGTACTACAACTATTTCTTACACATTGGGTAGTTGCTCGGTTACAAAAGTTGTTTCTGTAGGTGTTACTCCTTCGGCTATACTGCCTTCTTCCCCTACTGTTTGTGTGGGTGGTGTGGCTACACTTACTAACACTATTCCCGGTGGCTCATGGAGCAGTGGCAACCTTGCGATAGCTACAGTAGGTAGCGGCACCGGTATTGTATCTGGTGTGGCTTTAGGCACTTCTGTTGTCTCTTACTCTATAGGTAGCTGTTTCGCTACTACTACAGTTACTGTTATTTCTTTGCCTGCTTCTGGTACTATATCTGGTCCATCAGTGATATGTGTGACAACTACAGGTGCTTACAGCAATCCTACACCTGGCGGTGTGTGGAGTACAGCAAATGGTAATGCAAGCATTACTGCTGGTGGTGTGGCTACTGGTGTATCGGCTGGCTTAGATACTATTCGTTATTCTGTGACCAATGCTTGTGGTACATCAGTTGCTTCATTTGCAGTAACTGTAAATCCGTTGTCAAGTGCTGGCACTATTACTGGTCCTACATCTGTTTGTGTTTCTGGTCTCATTACTCTTTCGGCTTCAGTGCCTGGCGGCGTATGGAGCAGTAGCAATACTAATGCTACCGTAGGTAGTATTAGTGGGGTAGTGACTGGGGTATTGCCAGGGCGAGATACTATAACGTACACAGTAAGCAGCGTGTGTGGTGTAGCATTTGCAAGTCGTGTTGTAACGATCAACGCATTGCCTACTGCCGGTAGTATTACAGGACCGCTTACGGTATGTGTGGGTGCTACTATACCACTATCAGGTACTATACCGGGTGGTACATGGAGCGCAGCCAATGGCACTGCTACTATCAATACGACTACTGGTTTGGTAACTGGCGTAACAGCAGGTACTAATACCATTACTTACACAGTTAGCAACTCATGTGGAACAGCTACTACTACTCGTGGTCTTACTGTCAACCCACTGCCCAATGCTGGCACTATAAGTGGTGCAGATAGCGTGTGTATAGCTTCTTCAATACCTCTTACTGCATCGGTGCCCGGTGGTGTGTGGAGTGCGGGTAATGCCAATGCTACAGTATCTGGAGTGGGGCTTGTGACTGGTGTGAGTGCCGGCACAGTGCCTATATCATACACTGTAACAAATGTGTGTGGAGTGACATCTGCAGTAAAAATCATAACAATTGTTGCGCCACCAGTAGCGGGTACTATATCTGGTCCTTCTGCCGTTTGTTTAGGTTCTGGTATTACACTTACTAGTTCCTCACCGGGTGGCGTATGGACATCAAGTAATGCTAATGCTATTGTATCAGGTCCAGGTATAATAACTGGTGCAGTGGTAGGTACGTCTGTAATATCTTATTCTGTTACTAACCTTTGTGGAACAGCTAGTAGTACTCGTATTATTACAGTGAATCCTATACCAGTTGTAGCGTCTATTTCTGGTCCTACTAGCCATTGCGTAGGTTCATCAATAACACTTACCAACACTACACCTACTGGCAACTGGACCAGTAGTAATATGGCAGTAGCTACAGTAGGGTTAACTACAGGTATAGTTAATGGGATTTCGGCAGGTGTGGTGAATATCACTTACACAGTTACAAATAGCTTTGGATGTCCTGCCAGTGCAACCGCAATAGATACTGTATTGGTAGTACCAATAGTGCCTGCAATAGCTGGAAACCCAAATGTATGTTTAGGAGCAACGACAACACTAACTAACACCGTAACAGGTGGCACATGGAGCAGCAGCAATACTACCGTAATATCTATAGACGCTGCTGGTGTAGCAACAGGCTTGTCGTTGGGTACTGCTACCATAACCTATACTGTCAACAATATATGCGGAACAACAGTAGTAACAAGAGTGCAGACAGTAGCACCGTTGCCTGCGGTAGCACCTATTACAGGTACTGCTACGCAATGTGTGGGTACATCTACTACACTTTCTTCAGCTACTATTGGTGGAGTTTGGACTTCTGCCAACATAGCTATAGCAACTGCTGGTGCTACTACAGGAGTAGTAAGCGGTGTATCTGCTGGAATAACAAACATAACTTACACTTTTACTGACGTAATAGGCTGTGCAAATTTTGCAACAATAGCTAATACTGTGCAGGCACTACCTGTAGTGGCACCAGTTACTGGTACAGCGTCTGTATGTATTGGTAGTACTACTACACTAGCTAATGCTACGCCAGCGGGTACTTGGAGTAGTGCTGATATTACAGTAGCTACAGTAGGTTCTTCAACAGGTGTAGTGACAGGGTTATCTGCTGGAACTAGCACTATTACCTATTCTGTAGTCAATGCATTTGGTTGTATAGGCACAGCTACAATAGAAGCTACTGTAAATCCATTACCAGTAGTAGATCCGATAACAGGTACTACCACAGTATGCGTAGGTGCTACAACACTATTATCTTCTACTACTACTGGTGGTGTATGGAGCACCAGTGATGCAGCTACGGCTACTGTAGATGCAGCAGGAGATGTGACAGGCGTAAATGCGGGCACAGCAACCATATCTTATGGCTTTACTGATGGATTAGGATGTACAGGATATGCTACCACTGTAGTAACTGTAAATGCACTTCCAGTGGTGCCAGCTATAACAGGCACTACTTCGGTTTGTGTAGGTGCATCTACTACCCTTAGCAACAGTCTTACAGGTGGTGCATGGAGCTCTGCCGACATTTCTATTGCTACAGTAACTACTGCCACCGGTGTTGTAAACGGTGTGGCTGGAGGTGTTACTGATATCACTTATACTTATTCTGATTTACTAGGTTGCTCAGGCATTGCTACTACGCCAGTTACAGTAAATACACTACCAATAGTAGCACCTATCACTGGTGTTACAAACGTATGCGTGGGCGGTACTGCTGCACTGGCTAATGCCACAGCAGGTGGTGTGTGGACCAGTAGTAATACAGCAATCGCTACTATAAGCGGTTTAGGCACCGTGTCAGGTATAGCAGGTGGCATAGTTACTATCAGCTATGCTGTTACAGATGGTTTTGGTTGCACAGGTATAGCTTCTACACCAGATACAGTTAATGTAGTTCCTGTTTCTACACCTATTACTGGTGTTCGCAGTGTATGTCTTGGTGGTTCTACCACGCTTGGCAGCACCTCAAGTTTTGGAGTCTGGAGTAGCAGCGATGTGTCTGTAGCCACAGTTAGTGCTACCGGCGTTGTTAGTGGCTTGTCAGCAGGTACGGCTATTATCACTTATTTTGTTAGCAATCCTTGTGGTTCGGCTACTGATGTTGCTATTGTAACAGTGAATCCATTACCATCGGCGGGTACTATTACGGCTCTCTTCAGCACAGTTTGTGCAGGTGGTGTTACCAATCTCAGTAGCACAGTGCCAGGTGGGGTATGGAGCAGTAGCAATGTATCTGTAGCCACAGTAGGTGCTACTACAGGTACTGTTACTTCTATAGTGCCAGGTACTACCATTATTACATACTCTGTCTCATCTGCAGGATGTTCAGGGTTCTCTACTTACACACTGACAGTAGGTCCAGCTATACCAGGTTTGGCGGTGTTGCCTATAGGTTCATCGTCATTGTGTAATGGCAATCCGGTTAACTTGGCTGTGTCGTCTGTTACTCCAGGTTTATCTTATCAGTGGTTGATAGATGGCAATATAATAGCTGGTGCAACTAATGCAGGTTATGTTACTGATACAGTAGGTTTGTATTCTGTAATAGTAGATAATGGCGTATGTAGCCAGATACTTGCCGGGCCTAATGTGGTGTTCATGCCACAGCCTGTTATAGCATTTAATGCGCCTAACCTGCTGTTTACTGGTTCTTACGCCACCTATCAGTGGTACCGCAATGGGGTAGCAATAATAGGTGCTAATAGCAGCGTGATAACCCTGCTGGGCGTAGGTGCATATACTGTAATAGTAGAAGATGCTAACGGTTGTAGAGATACATCAGCAGTTTATTATGTAACTGGTGGCGGAGGTGGATCTTCTAATGTCAATACTACAAGTATTGCAGAAGTGAAAATTTTCCCTAACCCTGCTACGTCAATGCTAAGTATAGCTGCACCAGTAAATGTTACTGCTGTTGTGATGACTATGGATGGCAGAAAAGTAATAGAGCAGAAAAATGCTACTACTTTAGATATCTCCAAACTATCATCTGGTATTTATATGATCATGGTATACGACGAACAGAATATGCTGCTGAAAACAGCTAGGTTTACGAAGTCGGAATAGTTAATAAAGTATAAAATAGTATCAAAAGCCGCACTTTATCTGGTGCGGCTTTTTTTGATGTGTGTATTCCTACTACTTTTGTACTCACAAAAACACACTTTATGCTAAATCACGAAATAGATTATCAGATACACGGCGAAGAAATGCAGTTTGTAGAAGTAGAGCTAGACCCTCAGGAAACCGCTATAGCTGAGGCAGGCAGCTTTATGATGATGGACGATGGAATAACCATGGAAACAATATTTGGCGATGGTAGCCAGCAACAAAGCGGCATATTGAATAAGTTATTTTCGGCTGGCAAAAGATTGCTGGTAGGCGAGAGCTTGTTTATGACAGCCTACACAAATGTAGGCTCTGGCAAGAAGAAGGTGTCTTTTGCATCGCCTTATCCAGGTAAGATAATCCCGCTTGATTTGAACAGGCTGGGCGGTAAGGTAATATGCCAGAAAGATGCTTTTTTGTGCGCTGCTAAAGGGGTATCTATTGGTATTGAGTTCCAGAAAAAATTGGGTACTGGTTTGTTTGGTGGGGAAGGGTTTATAATGCAGAAAGTGGAAGGTGATGGTATGGCATTTGTGCATGCAGGCGGTCATGTTTTTGAGCGTCATTTGATACCTGGCGAAATGCTGAAGGTGGACACAGGATGTATAGTAGGCTTTACTGCTAATGTAAATTACGATATACAGTTTGTAGGTGGTATCAAGAACACAATTTTTGGTGGTGAGGGCGTATTTTTTGCCACATTACGCGGTCCAGGTACTATTTGGTTACAGACGTTACCTATCAGCCGTTTGGCAGGAAGAATACTATCCTATGGCGGATCTAGGCGCAAAGAAGAAGGTAGTATACTAGGTGGGCTAGGTAACTTGCTGGATGGAGATGGCAGATAATATTAGCGATAAGTTAAAAACAAAGAGGGCTGTGCGTGATGAACGTACAGCCCTATTTATATAATCCTACTCTGTATTTTTTATGGATGAACTATCCAGTTGTGGGTGTCTTCTTTACGACCATAACGAATATCAGACAGTTCTTTTTTCAGCCAATTGGCGACATCCCATGTTTCCAATGCGGGTAGTTCCATTTTGTCTTCGTGGTAGGTAAGCGCATATATTGGAGCAATAGATGCAGCAGTACCAGTTCCGAATGCTTCTTTAAGCAAGCCTGCGTGGTGCGCATCCTGTATCTCATTGATGCTAATGTTTCTTTCTTCTACTATTATTCCTTTTTCTTTGAGCAAGGTAATCACACTATCGCGTGTAACACCTGCTAGTATAGTATCCTGATTGATATCGGGCGTTATAACCTTGTCACCTATCACAAAAAACACATTCATTGTGCCTATTTCTTGCACATATTTGTGCTCAAAACCATCAGTCCACAATATCTGGTCGTATCCTTTTTCTTTTATTTTCATGGTAGGATACATGCTCATACCATAGTTACCAGCTGCCTTGGTGTAACCTATACCACCAGGGAAAGCACGTACATACTGATCTTGTACAAATATAGATACGGGCTTGTTGTAGTATGGACCAGCAGGGCTGGTTATGACAAGGAACATGAATTTTTCGGCAGGACGAACACCTATAAATTCATCTATTGCGAACATGAACGGACGGATATACAGCGATGTGTCTTCGCCTGTAGGTATCCAGTTGCGGTCAAGCTCAACTAATGTTTTTATGCCTTCTACAAATATATCCATTGGTACATCTGGCATAGCCATACGATGTGCTGAGCGGTTCATACGCTTCCAGTTGTCGTAAGGGCGGAATATTAGCGGATTGCCATTAGGGTCTTTATATGCTTTTATTCCTTCGAATATAGCCTGACCATAATGCATAAAAGTGGTAGCAGGACTCAGAGAAAGATTACCATAAGGCATGATTTCAGGTTGTTTCCACGCACCATTTTCGTAGTAAGCTATGAGCATATGGTCGGAATAGTTTTTTCCGAATTGCACGTTAGTCAGGTCAACTTCGCTTATCCTACTGTTTTCTACTTTATTCACTACAAATTCTGTTGTGGAAACATTCATGATTTACATTTTTTTTAATTCGATATTGCTTACTTTTGCGCAAAGGAACAAAAATTTCTGCATAATACACCTATGCGTTCACGTCATAATTTGATACCCAATATTTTTTGAATTCGAAGAGTATGGATACATAGGTTAGCTAACACACCTAATAATGAATATCATTACTACCAATATTATTCCTGCAAATAACGATGCTACATGGAATCCCTTACCGGATACCATCAGTAACCTACCACCAAAACCTGTTTTGGTTATAACCAACGACATGGAAATAGGTGGTGAAGAATATACAATATTGATGAAAATGCTAAATGGTTGTAAACTACTACCTGAGCAATTTAACCATATACAAGTAGCGAATGAAGACCAAATATCTTGGCCACAGTTGCACTACAAACTAAATCCTTTCATAGTGTTAATTCTAGGGGTTTTACCGTCAAGGCTAGGCGTGTCTGCATTGTTCAAGATAAATGAACCAAACCATTACGATGGTACTATATGGCTACCCACAATAAGAGTAAGTGATGTGGTGCGAGATGATAGTTTCAAAAAATTTTTGTGGGAGAAAGGTATGTGGCCACTGCTTGTCAACAAAGAAGAGGGTGAGTTAGTGTGCCCACCAGTAGGTGTGAAATGGTAATGTTAATGTTTGTCATAGATTTTGCCTATATCCTGTATTAACGTTATGTTTGTTCTACAATAACAACTACATGACCATTACACAACTAGAATACGTAGTAGCTGTTGCAACTTATAAGAGTTTTGTTGCTGCTGCAGAGAAATGCTTTGTCACACAACCCACCTTGAGTATGCAAATACAAAAGCTGGAAGATGAGATGGGGGTGAAAATATTTGACCGAAACAAACATCCTATAGCAGTCACAGATATGGGTCAAATAATAGTGAAGCAGGCACAAACTGCACTGGCAGAGTGTGAACGTATACATGAACTCATACAAGCACAGCAAAAAACACTATCTGGCAAGTTCAGATTTGCGGCTATACCTACAGTAGCACCAAATATACTTCCGGCACTGCTAGATAATTATTCCAAGGCGTTTCCGGACATGAAGCTGGAAGTGAAGGAAATGGAGACCAACCAGATAATATCTGCACTTCGCAATAACGAAATTGATGCAGCACTTCTTAGTACTCCCCTTGAAGAAAATGGCATTAAAGAATATCCATTGTTTTATGAGCCATTTGTAGGTTACTTCAGCGAAGGTGAACCAGCACTGAGTAAACGTATGATAGTGCCGGAAGATATAGCGCTGGAGCGGATATGGCTGCTTAACGAAGGACATTGCATGCGCAACCAAATCATAAATCTGTGTAGCGACCAAATACAAAAACTACAATCTGAGCGACCATACAGGTATGAATCGAGCAACGTAGAAACTCTGCGCAAGATGGTAGAGAAAAATGGTGGTATGGCAATTTTGCCTGAGTTGGCAACACTGGAATTTAATGAAGATCAGATAGAACACATTCGCTATTTTGATGGGGCAGAGCCTGTGCGTGAAATAAGTCTGGTAACCAGCAGTCACTTTGTAAGAGACAGTGTGCTGCAAAGCCTAATGGATGAAATACTAAAGCTCATACCAGAAAAAATGAGGGTACAAAAGAAAAACAGAAAAGTGCTACGTATACAGAGTGCAAAATTGTAAAAGCATCAAAACAATCTTAAAAGTGCGGCACAGCTTATGTAGTCGCACTTTTTTTTGCTCGCTGCTATATTGTTACTGAAAATCAATATCATTTGGGGTGACCTTGATTTGTCGGTCTCTTTATTTATTGTGCTACCTTTGTAATTAATCAACAAAAACATATTGACCTACAAACAAATGCAGTTCAGAAAACTATTGATGTGCTTTGGTATTTATGTACTCATAGCGCTTTCGTACAAGATAGTATTGGCTACAGAAGCCAATGCCACTAACGAAGCGGTAAGGGTTGAGAACTACATAGCCACACTCTATAAGCAGCTCGACTTCACCAATCGGGAACGTCTGTCTTATGTAGTGTTCAATAAGGCTATGCATGGTTATATGAACTTGAAGAATGCAGGAAGACTGAACGATGAAAAGGAAATATTGACGATCTGTGATTTCAACCAGCCCTCTACACTAGACAGGATGTGGGTAATAGATCTGGTGGAACGCAAGATATTGTTCAATACATATGTAGCTCATGGGCAGGCAACAGGCGAAGACTGTGCCATGGCTTTCTCAAACAAAGAGAACTCACACCAAAGCAGCTTAGGTTTTTATGTTACCACAGATACTTATGAGGGTGAACATGGCTACTCACTGCATGTGCAGGGGCTAGATCAGGGCTTTAATGACGCAGCGTTCAAGCGAGATATAGTAGTGCATGGTGCAGAATATGTGAGTGACAAATACATTTGTGAAAATCAGCGTCTGGGTCGTAGCTGGGGTTGCCCTGCTGTGCCTGTAGCTTTGTCTACGCCCATCATCAATACCATAAAAGAGGGCACTTGTTTGTTCATCTATTATCCTGAGCCTAAATATCTGGGTACTTCTTACTGGCTCAACAAAAAGATATCATCGCTCCCCGATTACAGCCTATATGGTGACATGATACC
>JBIKKS010000044.1:0-8874 GCA_044360235.1 Flavipsychrobacter sp.
AAGCAGGTGGCAAATTCGACTCACTGGTTAATACATATTCTGAAGACGAAGGCAGCAAGCAAAAAGGTGGCGAATATACATTCACACTCATGGACAAAGCGGGTATCTCAAAAGAATTTGGTGATTTCGCTTTCGAAGGAAAAGCTGGTGAAAGCAAAAAAGTAAAAGTGTCTAACGACAACTATTCTGGTTATCACTACATTGAGATACTGGAGCAGAAAAGTATAGCACCTAGCGTACAAATAGCTCTGGTAGCTAAGTCACTTATACCTAGCGATAGCACTAACAATGCACTTTATGGCAAGGCAAACGAGTTTGCTGGCAAAAACAGTACTCCTGAAGCATTCGACGCTACTGCCAAAAAAGAAAACCTCGACAAGCGTATAGGCGACAACGTAAAAATCAACAGCTTTGCAATAGACGGCTTAGGCGCAGCACGCGAGGTAGTAAAATGGATGTACAGCAAAGACTTGAAAGTAGGTACAGTATCAGAAGTTTTCCAGATAGGCAACGAGCGTTATGTAGTAGCCAAACTTTCTGGTATCAACGAAAAGGGGCTTAAGAAATTGACCCCTACCGACAGACCAATGTTGGAGCAGAAAGTAAAAGAAGAAAAGAAATCAGAATTGATTTCTAAGAGATATGCAGGTAAGGCACTAGAAGCTATAGCTGCCGAAACTCAGCAGATAGTGCAGCAGAGCGACTCTGTGAGCCTTGCAGGTACTTACATTCCTAATCTGGGTTATGAGCCACGTGTAGTAGGTTACACCTTCAACAAAGCATTCCAGCCCAATACTGTATCTCCAGGCCTGAAAGGTCAGGGTGGTATTTACTTTATCTCTGTCCTCAACAGGGTTAGCAATCCATTACCTCCAGATGGTGGTATGATGGACCAAATCATTGCTCAGCAGCGTTTTCAGCAAGAAAAACAAATGAGAAATCTTATAGATCAGGGCATACAGCAGTCCCTCATCAAAAAAGCGGATGTTGAGTACTTCCCTACTAATTTCTAAAATTGTAATATAATTATCGTTCTAAAAGGGTTGTCTTTCTGGCAACCCTTTTTTGTTGTATAGGGCAATAGATACATATGCGTGTTGCAATTCTGAAAAAGTAGTATCTTCGATCTCCCAACTATTACTAATATGGTTCAGCAATTTACAGAAGGCGTAAGTATAATGGTTGAAACATTCTATCAGCCATTGCAGTCCAATCCCATAAGGTCAGAGCATCTTTTTGCTTATCGCATCACTATCGAGAACCTAACCGTTTATCCTGTCAAGTTGCTCAGCCGTCACTGGCACATACTAGATAGCAATGGTACCCATAGAGAGGTAGAAGGTGAAGGCGTAGTAGGCCAGCAGCCAGTAATACAGCCAGGAGATAGCTACCAGTATACATCGGGTGTAAACCTCATGAGCGACATAGGCAAAATGTATGGTACATACCTCATGGAGAATCTTTTCAATAAAAAGAAACTAACCATAGCCATACCAGAGTTCAAACTCGTAGTACCTGCCAAGCTCAACTAAATCGTAATAATCTTATCTTTTCTAGGCTGTCAACTGCGCTAGTTCCTTGCTGCGTAGCAAGTACTTACCCAGCACATCAAACTCTATGTTTACCTGTGTCCCTTCCTCTATAGTATGGAAGTTGGTATGGGTGTAGGTATAAGGAATTATAGTAACGGTACATTCATCCCTCCCAGTGTTAAACACAGTAAGACTCACCCCATTGATGCATATAGAGCCCTTCTCTATCACCAGCCCCGCATACTGCCCCGGGAACCTGAACCTGAAGAGCCAGCTACCGTCTAGCGTTTGTTTTTCTATACAAGTAGCAGTAGCATCTACATGTCCCTGCACTAAGTGCCCATCTAGCCTATCACCGTTCTATGTTTAGTTTATCTCCAGTTCTCCAGTTGCGTAGTGTAGTTTTAGCCAATGTTTCAGCCACAGCGGTTATGTTATAGCTGCTACCCTCTATCGCTGTCACTGTGAGGCACACACCATTGTGGGCTACACTTTGGTCTACCTTCAGTTCTCCCGTTATTGGCCCATCTATTGTGTAGTGTACGTTAGTACCCTCATGTCTTATCTCCTTTACTACCGCTAACGCTTCTATTATTCCTGTAAACATCTTTTGCTATTTTTTTATGGCTCTTCCTCTGCGCACAGTGGCTCCGGTGTCTGTTCTTATGTACAGGTCTACATATATCAGCGAGCTATCTACCTTGTCTCTCACAAAGAAGCCTACCACTGTATCTTTTTCGCTACAGAAGTACTGACCTGGATACAAGGTAGTAGAGTCGCCCACAGTAGTGTCTACAGTGGCAGTATAAGTAGCACCTGCGGTAAGTATTAGTTTTTGTCCAGATGGGCACATGCCATCTATGCTTATTTTAGTTTGCGAAATCTTAGAAATATAAATGATAAACGAGTCGGCAGAGAGGTAGAGGTCTGTAGCAGCCTGATAGGAAGTATCTTTGAATGAATAGGTCCCAGCAAACAGATCGGATGGGTAGTAACAAACACTATTGTCTGGCTTGCCCGGAAACCCCCAATTATAGTTTACTGCACTTGGGTCGTTGCAGTATGGGTTTGTTAGCCTAGAGTCGTCAGTTGGAGCAGGGTCTTGCCATTTTTTACAAGACACTACAACCCCTGTTGTCAGTAGAGCAAGTAGTAATATAGACAGTAGGTTGCGCATCATTTTTACAGTTAATAGCCACATACTCATGACTGATATACCCACATAACGGTATTTTCACAAAAATATTTAAAAATGCCGGTAATACTGGTAGTAATTGTGTAGCACATGCCACAGAGCTAATATGAATGCGGTAGTAAATAACTGAGGCAGAATGCACTAAAAGAGGATACTATACCGCAAAGCTGTCGCCACAGCCACAGCTGCGGCTAGCATTAGGATTGCTGAAGTGAAATCCTTTACCATTCAATCCGTCAGAAAAATCTAGAGTGGTATCGCACAGGTACAGAAAACTCTTAAGGTCTGTGACTACTTTCACACCCTGATCTTCAAATTCCTGGTCTTTGGGTTGTTTCTCATTGTCAAAGTCGAGCTTGTAAGACAAGCCAGAGCAGCCGCCGCCCACTACGCTCACACGAAGAAAGTAGTCTTCACTAAGGTCCGCATCGTGCCTTAGTTGCTCCACTTTTTCTTTCGCCTTGTCGCTTACATAGATCATTGTAAAGTCGTTGTATTTTTTGTTTTAGGTAATTTTTTTCATGACTATAGACAACATCACAGGTCTTACAGACTAGTGATGTTGTCTATATGTACAATAAAGATTAGTGTGCTTTTTTCTCAGCTACCATTTCGGGTAGGCCGTTCTTTACACGGTAGTCATTTATGGCTGCCTTTATAGCATCTTCAGCCAATACTGAGCAGTGTATTTTTACTGGTGGCAGGTTTAGTTCTTCTACTATATCCATATTGTCTATAAGTAGTGCCTCATCTATCGATTTTCCTTTCAGCCACTCTGTAGCCAGCGATGAAGAAGCAATAGCAGACCCGCAACCAAAAGTTTTGAATTTTGCATCGCTTATCATGCCGCTTACTTCGTCTACTTCTATCTGCAGGCGCATTACATCGCCGCACTCTGGTGCACCTACCAGTCCTGTACCTACATTAGTTTTTGCTTTGTCTAATGTACCAACGTTTTTAGGGTTGGAGTAATGATCTATTAATTTTTCTGAGTATGCCATTTTGTGTAGATTTTGTGTGCAACACTTTATTTTGTTGTGTTGCTGGTTTGTACTTTGGTATAAGTAGTGTTTAGCTAATATTTACTTTTGGCTTAGTGGTGTGCCCACTCTATAGAATTCAGGTCAATACCTTCTTTGTGCATTTCCCATAGTGGGCTCATTTCGCGCAGTTTCAGTACGGTTGTTTTTATCGCATCTATTGTAAAGTCTATTTGCTCATCGGTAGTAAATCTTCCCAGTCCGAAGCGGAGAGAACTATGTGCCAAATCGTCGCCAAGGCCCAGTGCCTTTAGTACATATGATGGCTCCAAAGATGCAGAAGTACAAGCAGACCCACTAGATAATGCTATGTTCTTATTAAAGCCCATCATTAGTCCTTCACCTTCTACATACTTGAAAGAGATATTGCTGGTGTGTGGCAGTCTATGCTCACGGTTGCCATTTACGTAAGCTTCTTCAAGCTCTAGTAGCGAGTTTTCTAGTCTGTCGCGCATTACGCTCAGTCTTTTTGCTTCGCTTTCCATTTCATGCATACTTATTTCGCACGCCTTTCCTAGGCCCACTATGCTTGGTACATTAAGTGTGCCACTACGCATACCGCGCTCATGACCACCGCCATCCATCTGCGATGTTACTTTTACACGTGGGTTTTTGCGACGCACATACAGCGCACCTACACCTTTAGGGCCATACATCTTGTGCCCGCTAAACGACATCAGGTCTATGCCATCCGCTAGTACATCTACCGGTATTTTGCCAACTGCCTGCGTAGCATCTGTAAAGAACAACACGCCATGTTTACGAGCTATCTGGCTTATTTCCCGCACTGGCTGTACTACTCCTATTTCATTATTGCCATACATGATGGCTATAAGAATAGTTTTGTCGGTAATGGCTGCTTCTAGTTCTGCTAGGTCTATAAGACCGTCTGCCTGTACTTCCAGATAAGTAACAGACCCGCCTTGTTTTTCTATGTGTTTGCAGGCATCTAGCACTGCTTTGTGCTCTGTGGTGCAGGTAATGATATGATTGCCTTTCGAGGCATACATTTCAAAAACACCTTTCAGCGCCAGATTGTTGGCCTCAGTAGCTCCTGATGTAAAAATGATTTCTTTAGAGTCGGCATTTATCAATTTGGCTACTTGCTCACGAGCGTAATCTACAGCTTCTTCTGCTACCCAACCAAAGGAGTGATTGCGGCTGGCAGCATTACCGAATTTTTCTACAAAGTAGGGCAACATTGCTTCCAAAACCCTAGGATCCATAGGGGTGGTGGCATTATTATCAAGATATATTGGCAGTTCTAGTTTCATATTAATTGTTAATAAACAGATTTGAAACAAAATTACGTCAATTTGATAACTTTACTCCCTCACTAAGGGATTGGATTTCCTATAATACTATTTGTAAAAACTATAAGAGTTATGTTGAAAATAGAACATTTGGGCATTGCTGTAAAGAACCTTGACAGTGCTGTGCCGCTATATGAGCAGTTGCTAAATACACCATGTTACAAATTAGAAACAGTAGAAACAGAAGGTGTTAATACAGCTTTTTTTCAGACTGGACAAGAGAAAATAGAGCTGCTAGAAGCCACTAATGAGGATAGCCCCATAGCTAAGTTTATAGCCAAAAAAGGGGAGGGTATACACCATGTAGCATTTGAAGTAGAAAACATAGAAGCCGAAATGAAACGCCTGGCAGCACTGGGTTTTCAGCTACTGAATGATGTGCCCAAAAACGGTGCAGATAATAAATTGGTGTGTTTTCTGCACCCCAAGTCTACCAATGGTGTGCTGGTAGAGCTATGTCAGGAAAAGAGAAGCTAACTTTGTCACATTTATTTTAAATGTTTCAGTAGTTCTTAAACCCAAATTTTATAATTTGCATCTCCTGAACTAAGTCACTAAAAATCAACATCATTAGCATGAAGAAAATATCATTATTACTTACCGCTGTCGTTGTGGTATCACTTAATGTAAATGCACAGAAAAACAAGATAAAAATAGAAACTGAATATGGCAACATAGTGCTGATGCTATATGACAATACCCCGCTGAATACCAATAACATGGTAAAAATGGCAAAAGAACATTTTTACGACAGTACACTTTTTCATCGCTGTATACCACAGTTTATGATACAGGGCGGCGACCCTGAGTCAAAGCAGGCAAAACCTGGTCAGGCGCTGGGTATGGGTGGATTAGGTACTACTATACCAGCCGAAATAAACGATGTGGCTTACCACAAACGTGGTGCTGTAGGTGTAGCAAGAGATCAGACTCCAGATAAATCTGGTTCGTCATGTCAGTTTTATCTGGTTACGGGTAAGCCGTTTACCGATGCCGAACTGGATAACCTTAGCAAACGCTCAGGCCGTAACTACACCCCCCAACAACGTGAAGTGTACAAAACTACAGGCGGTACTCCTCACCTAGATGGGAACTATACCGTATTTGGAGAGGTAATAGAGGGTATGGATGTAGTGGAAAAAATATCTGCCGAGCCCCGCGATGCCAGTGACCGCCCCAACAAAGATATACGCATGATAAAAGTTCGTGCGATATCTAAAGAGAAATTCATTGATAAAATCAAGGGTATCTTCAAGAAAAAAGATAAAAAATAACCTCAACAACGGGAATTATAAACTAGTAGTATCTGATTCAGGTTTTCTGAACTCAGGTACTATTTTTTTTAGGTCGTTTACCAGCATCTGTGTAAATAGTTCTGACCCATGCTTATTGAGATGCTGGCTGTTGTAATAGAAGGTTCTACTGGAGTCGAGGTATCTGTTTCTGTAGTCAAGGTAGTGTATTTCATATTTCTTGGCTAGTTCATCAAGCTTGTTCAGTATCAGTTTGTGGTTCACTATATACCTGTTGGCTTCATAGTAGAATGGTGGATATACTAGTATTATCTGTATGTCGTTTTCTTTGCACAGTGTTAGGTATCGCTCCATTGTTGCAAGTGCCTTAGGTTCAATTTTACACTCAAAACCTTTTGGATTCAATCTGGCCATTTCGCTAAATGAGCTGTCCCAGCTTAGCTCATGCCCCAGATAGCCTTTATATTTACCAGATACTCTGCCTTTTCCTATATAACTAAATAGTCCTTCCTTTATAAGTGGTATCTGATTGTTATATTTATATAGCGGAAAATATCTTTCTACTATTGTCACATTGGGGTACAGACTTTTGTACAGCCTCCATACAGCTGTGTCGTTGAGATAAGGCAAAAATTGTTGATAATTGGGTAGCGCCCTCGATGCAAAAAAAGTAGTTACATAACCCACCTCTTGCAGTATATATTTAGGCTTCTTATTATGTCGCAGGTACACTTTTAGCCGCTCATATTGTATATCTGGGGGGGCTGCATCCATTCCTAGGTTGTATGAGTTGATACCTAGTCCGCTATCTAGTATATATGGCGAAAATTGCACCCATGCACGAGATGAACCATTTATAATCATATCGGCATTGATGTTGCCAGCAAAAAGGTCATTCCATTCTGCAAAGAAAAAACTACGCGACTTGTGCAGCCCAGCATCTGTAATATATGCAAGCGGCATAAGCACTGCCAGTGGCACTATGCAAAACAATAGCAGCTTGTATACGAATCTTTTCATTTTTTCTAAAACTGGAAATATATAAATTCTCTGCTGGCAAATACACCAAAGTACATGATTATCATAACCACTGCATAGTACAATGCCCAGCGTACAACAATAGGTTTGCTATCTATGAGTTGGCTTATGCTGTGCCTGCGCTGCAGGTAATGCACCATTTCCATACTAAGTATAGCCATACAGCACATGGTCATTTTGTGTTTTTCTAATGCCAAACCACTAGAAAACGTACCACTGACAAACATCATTTTCAGCTCTGCTAGCACGCCGGGTAGCTTGCTTATCATGTACAGGGCATCCTTGCTGTTGCTAGCCCTAAAAAACACCCATGCCACCAGCACCAGCCCAAAGGTGATGATGCGTTGCAGGTTGTCATTAAGCCACTTAATATTTTCTAGCCCTATGGCTTGTCTTATTTTCAACCTTGCTGATTCAGTAACATTGCCAAATACCTGATAAAAACCGTGCAACCCACCCCATATTATAAACTTCCAGTCGGCACCATGCCACAAACCGCTTACCAAAAATACCACAAACAGGTTGACCTGCTTGCGTGCCATAGGTACTCTGTTGCCGCCCAGTGGTATGTACAAATAATCTTTGAACCATGTAGACAATGATATGTGCCATCGCCGCCAGAACTCTGATATACGGGTGGCACTGTATGGGCGGTCAAAATTGCGCATGAGCTTAAAGCCCATAATCCTTGCTGATCCTATAGCAATGTCTGAATACCCAGAAAAATCGCAGTATATCTGAAAGGTGAAAAACACGCAACCTATGAGTATAGCCATAGATGACTGCTGATAGGGGTTGTCAAACACTATATCAGATACCTGTGCCAGCCGGTCGGCTATTACTGCTTTCTTAAACATACCCCAGAGCATGAGCCGCAATCCGCTAACAGCAGCACTGTAATCAAACTTGTGCTCCTCGTGAAACTGATGCAGCATGTTTTGTGGACGCTCTATGGGCCCGGCTACAAGCTGTGGGTAAAACATAACATATAGCGAGTAGATGCCAAAGTTCCTTTCGGCTTTCTGATGACCTCTATACACCTCTATAGTGTAGCTCATGGCCTGAAAAGTGTGAAATGACAGACCTATTGGTAACAAGATATTGAGGTAGGGTATCTGATTTTTGTAACCAAAGTATGTGGCTACGTCAGATATGTTGTCGTTGATAAAGTTGAAGTATTTAAACACAGCCAATACACCAATGTTGGCCACCAGGCTCATAATGAGGTAGTTCTTCTTTTTCTTTTTATCGGGCTCGTTTTCTAGTAGTATGCCTGCGTAGTAATCTATGACTATAGTGAAACCTAGTATTAAAATATATACCGGCTTAAAAAACATATAGAAAAAACATGAAGCTACAAGCAGTAAAAACCACCTGAACTTGTGCGGAAGCATAAAATACAGCCCGGTAACAAGTATGAAAAAAATTACAAACTCTATGGAGTTGAATAACATAGTTAGTTATAGCACTGCTTGATGTATGGTATACTGCAACAAATGATGG
>JBIKKS010000045.1:0-8861 GCA_044360235.1 Flavipsychrobacter sp.
TAACAATAAAGACTGCTGAAGCAGCACCACAAGAGTTGCTAACAGTATAAGATATTGTAGCAGAACCAACTGCGATAGCACTGATTACCCCTGAAGCATTTACTGTTACTGCAGATGTGTTAGAAGATGACCAAACACCTCCCATAGCAGTATTGCTCAAAGTACCATTGTTGCCAACACATATAGTTGGCGTGCCGCTAATTGTACCCGCATCAGCCAATGGATTTACAGTAATAATTTTAGTAACTGTAGTACATAAGTGAGAGTATGACAATGTAACTGTACCAATTGAAACTCCTGTTACAACGCCAGATGAGTTGATTGTTGCAACAGAAGCATTACTGCTTTGCCATGTACCACCAGCGGTAGTGTTGCTCAAAGTAATACTACTTCCCACACAAACATTATCAGAACCAGTAATTGCTGCAACAGTACTATTTATTGTATTGCAATCACCAACAGCACCTGATACAAAATTTGAAGACGTACCAGAAAGGTTGAAATTATTAAGTGTTCCACAATTATTGTTTCCGCTGTAGTCAATAGCATTTGTAAGATCAGTATTAGTGCCATTAGCAATACCATTATCAAACCTGTAATATGCTATTAGGTTAGTACTTGGTGCAATGTTGCAGTTCATATTGGCCTTGATTTCAGCAGGAGTGCGAGCGACATTCCATATTCTCACCTCGTCAATGTTGCCATTAAATGCATTACCTAAAACAATAGGATATTCTCCAATAAATATTGTTTGGGCAGGATAAGTAGCCGCTGATGTGGTACTAGCAACTAAATTACCATTTTTATACAATTTTAAAGTTGTAGTTGCAGCATCGTAAGTAGCAGCTACATGCACCCACTGACCTAATGGGAATGTCTCAGGGTCGTTAATAGATGTTCCTTGTTGTGTGCGGAGTGTTCCATATGACAACCAAAATGGATGATCTCCTCCACTTATGATATTGGATGAAAAATAGGCATTAGCATACACCCAAGCTTCTTTAGTATAAGATTGATTGGCTGTAAGAATTGAGCCAATGTTTACATAGTCGTTAGTGCCATCAAAATTAAGTGTTGGACTTGGTGTGTTTACGGTTACCATTACAGTAACTATGGTAGAACAACCTCCACCAGATACGGTATAAGAAATGACAGAAGTACCAGAACCTATACCTGCTACCACTCCAGAACTATTAACGGTAGCAATACCTGTTGCTGAAGAAGACCAAGAACCACCAACAGTTGTATTACTTAAAGTCGTTGTAATAGCTGTAGATAGAGTTGTGTTGCCAGTAATTGCACTTACTACTGGTGCAGTATTCACTGTCACTACCGTTGTTCTTACACATCCACCTACAGTATAGGTTATAGTAGCTGTACCTGCCGCTACACCTGTTACAATGCCTGATGTGCCTATTGTGGCTACGCCAGTATTGCTGCTTGCCCAAGTGCCACCAACGGTGGTAGACGATAAGGTAATAGTAGATCCTGCGCAGAAAGAAGTGGTTCCTGTTATTGCGGCTGGTAGTGCATTTACGGTTATTGATGTTGTTCTCACACATCCTGCTACAGTGTAGCTTATAGTGGCGGCACCTGCCGCTACACCTGATGCTATACCTGATGTGCCAGTAGTAGCTACACCGGTATTACTGCTTGCCCATGTACCACCACTTGTAGTAGACGATAGCGTAGTAGTAGATCCTGCGCAGAAAGTGGTGGTTCCTGTTATTGCTGCTGGTAGTGCATTAATGGTTATTGATGTTGTCGTCCTACAACCTGCTACAGTATAGCTTATAGTTGCTGCACCCGCTGCTACACCTGTTACAATGCCTGATGTGCCTATTGTGGCTACGCCAGTATTGCTGCTGGTCCATGTGCCACCACTTGTGGTAGACGATAGGGTACTAGTAGCACCAGCGCATAATGAAGTTATTCCTGTTATTGTGGCTGGTAGCGCATTTACGGTTATTGATGTTGTTCTTACACAACCTGCTACAGCGTAGCTAATGGTAGCAGTACCTGCGGCTACACCTGTTACAATGCCTGATGTGCCTATTGTGGCTACGCCAGTATTGCTGCTCGACCATGTACCACCACTTGTGGTAGACGATAGGGTAGTGGTAGCACCTACACATACTGAAGCTGCACCTGTTATAGCGGCTGGTAGTGCATTAATAGTTATTGATGTTGTGGTCCTACAACCTGTTACAGTATAGCTGATAGTAGCTGCACCTGCTGCTACACCTGTTACAATGCCTGATGTGCCTATTGTGGCTACGCCAGTATTGCTGCTTGTCCATGTGCCACCACTTGTGGTAGACGATAGGGTAGTAGTAGCACCTGCGCACAATGAAGTTATTCCTGATATTGCGGCTGGTAGCGCATTTACCGTTATTGATGTAGTTCTTACACAACCTGCTACAGCATAGCTAATGGTAGCGGTACCTGCTGCTACACCTGTTACAATGCCTGAAGTGCCTATTGCGGCTACGCCAGTACTGCTGCTTGCCCATGTGCCACCACTTGTGGTAGACGAAAGGGTAGTAGTAGCACCTGCACATACAGTAGAAGTGCCTGTTATAGCGGCTGGTAGTGCATTTACGGTAACTATTGCTGTTCTCCTACATCCGCTTACAGTGTAGCTAATAGTTGGTGTACCTGCTGCGACACCAGTTATTATACCTGATGTGCCAACGGTTGCCAAGCTAGTGTTGCTACTGCTCCATGTGCCGCCACCCGTGGTTGATGATAGGGTTGTAGTACTTCCTACACATACTGTAGCAGTACCTGTTATTATTGCTGGAAGTGCATTTACCGTAACAACAGTTGTTCTTGCACAGCCTGCTACAGTGTAACTGATGGTAGCTGTACCTGCAACTACACCTGTTACAATACCTGATGTACCTATAGTTGCCACCCCAGTGTTGCTGCTTGCCCATGTACCACCACTTGTGGTAGAAGACAGGGGAGTAGTAGCTCCTGCACATACAGTAGAAGTGCCTGTTATGGCGGCTGGCAGTGCATTCACGGTAACTGTTGCTGTTCTCCTACATCCGCTTACAGTGTAGCTTATATTTGGTGTACCTGCTGCCACACCAGTTATTATACCTGATGTGCCGACCGTTGCCAAGCTAGTGTTGCTACTGCTCCATGTGCCGCCACCCGTGGTTGATGATAGGGTTGTAGTACTTCCTACACATACTGTAGCAGTACCTGTTATTATTGCTGGCAGTGCATTAACTGTATATAATGCCGTACCCACACAACCACCGCTTACTGTGTATGATATAGTAGTTGTACCAGCGGCAATAGTCGTTACTACTCCTGTGCCAGATACTATAGTGGCTACGCTGGTGTTACTGCTGGACCATGTGCCGCCACTGGTAGAACTACTGAGCGTGCTTCCACTGCCCACACATGCTGCCAGCGTACCGGAAATAGTGGGGGTAGTGCATGGTGTGGTAGGTTCTACTCTTGCCCACCACGTATCCCAAACATTCACTGTAGCAGCACTTACTTCTTGTATTGTCCAGAAGTCAGTATTATTGACTGGGTCTAGCATTGTAGCAGAATAATCTCCCCATCTGTTCTTGGTGCCACCATACATTTTGAAATAGGTGTTTTGCCCGTTTCTATATATCACTGGTGTTCTGAAAGAGTCGGTAGGGTCAGAATTGAGTCTCAGCGAATAACCAGCACTAGGGTGCATGGCACTTGAAAAAACTGAATAGCCTATCAACGCATCATTATTGTTATTGACCGCAATAGTAGGATATGCATAAAATTTGCCGGCTGCTGAATCGTCTACTCTTCCCACCTGTATGGGTGTGCCAGTGGTATCGGTTTCCCACCATTGCACAGCCGACCTTGTTGGGTTGGCGGTAGCATTGAAAGGTAAAAATATAGTGTGTGAAAACCACAGTCGATTGTTCATATATATCAATTGTGTTACCCTGTTGTCACCGTTATTTATTTTGTTGGCAGAGCTTAACTGCGGTGCATTGTCGCCAAATGAAGTACCTGAGACTGGAAATGGTTGGTACCACCATGGTGCATCAGCCTGAGGAAAGCCTACAGATGTCATTACCTCAGAGCCTACGTTACCGGTGATTTTCCACATTCTCATAGCTCTTGAACCACCATTCCACGCTTCTACCATGAACATTGTACCCATAGTGCTGCTGTAGGTTATGGCCGGACAAATATTTCCAGATGTTGCCTGAGTAATAGCTGTAAAAGGAGCACTAGCTCCAGAAAGTACATTTGCCTTGTCAAAAACAAAAGTTTTACAACCATTATATCCTGATCCTGTGTTCTGAAATAATACTCCTGATACAGTAATCCATTTATTGTTGATACCCACATTTGGGAAGTCGATCCAATAGTCGCCAGCGGCATATGCAGTTATTTTGTACTGCCACCACTCACCTGTAGGATTGCTGGTTTTAGACACTGCCAGCAGTATAGAAGATGTTGCCGCTCTAGCACCACTTACGGCTACCATTATCCATCGGTTAGAGTACGAGTCGTAATGTATACGAGGGTCAAAAGAACCTCCACCTGACAATACTGGCGACCAAAAAGCATCGAGTGATACTTGTGATACACTTGCGCCTGCTCTCGTTTGTATACGTACTGCTGAGTTAACTGCTGTTACACAGTAAGTGCCATCTATAGCACCGTGTGTGTCAGGTGGAATGGTAGTGCCATTATCCAGTGTTGATTGAAAAGAAGTATCTGGTGAAGGTGATACTGGCATCATGGGTACTGGTGCAGATGGTGGAGGTGTAAGAAAACTCATAGCACCAGATCTGCTCCTTAGTAGAGATGGGTCTATTGGGTCCAAGTGCAGAGGTGCACGCCCTTTGCGAGCGGTGTCTTTCCATTTTATTACCAGAGGTTCGGGGTGAAGACGGAGGTACTCAGCTTTTTCTGTAAAGTTCAGTACCCCTCGCACTACTTCATGTCCTGTTTCAGTTGTTTGTGCGGTAGCAAGACCAGCCCAGCAAAGCAAAACAAATAGTAACATGCTTGGTTTAGCCAAAATGTTTTTTGATTCTAGAGCGTTGTTGGAAGTATTCCAAAAGCAAAACTCATCTTTAATGAAGTAGTTTTTTTTCATGGAGAGTAGATTTTACAAATTGAGATAATGTTGCAAGTTATAGATTTTTTGACATTGCTAAAACAATTCTAAAATATTTGTTAATAACAGTTTCGGAAGTTGTTATAGATAATATTTTTTAGTTAATAGAGTCTTTTTTACTGCTTCATCTAAAATTGATTATCATTAATTATGATGCATCCTTAATGATTGTTGATAGTTAACTTGTCAAAGGTTTCCTAACTTCATATTGTGATAAATGCCTCTCCACGTTATGTAACCTCAAATAAGTACCCAATAAATGGTAATCAAAACGAGCAATATTTAAAAGCAGCGACAATCGCAGCAAACACCCTTAAGTGGAATATTGTATTCAAAGATCATAGCATTTTGATTTGCTACACAGATATGTTTGACTATATGGGTGGTTACAAACTAACTGTTTCTCATACTGCTAATACTATTGAAATTAGTGCGGAAAGTTTGGGATATGATAGTGACATAGATATCAATGGGCAGAAATATGTAGAGCGGTTTCATAGTGCTATAGAAGCAGCACTGTTGCAGATAGAACTGGCAGACCGCAATATGCACCCCATGCATAGAGAGAAATATGGTGCACTACTGCTATCAAAAACCTACAAAGCCACTCCAGTTATAGTGTACATCAATGTGTTGGTTTACTTGGTAATGGTAGTATCGGGTGTACATCCATTGTCTCCTAATGCTAGGGAACTGTATGAATGGGGGGGCAATTTTGGCCCTGCAGTGAGTGGTGGCGAGTGGTGGAGGCTTGTGACATATATGTTTTTACATGGAGGGGCTATGCATCTTATCATGAACACATTTGCGCTACTGTATGTAGGTATGCATCTAGAGCCACTTTTTGGTAAGTTCAGATTTGGTGCTGCATACCTACTCACCGGTATATGTGCCGCATTACTGAGTATGTATGTACATGGCAACACAGTAAGTGTGGGTGCATCTGGCGCAATATTCGGGATGTTTGGTGTTTTTCTTTCCATACTTACTACCAATCATATACAGAAAACAATGCGTAAGACTATGTTGCGTAGTATGTTGTTTTTTGTGGTGTTTAACCTGATGATGGGTTTGCAAGGCAATACTGACAATGCTGCGCATATTGGTGGTTTGTTGAGTGGGTTTAATATAGGTTATGTTTGTTTTCCGGGTGTTATACACAAGACATCACTTACCAGACAAATTTTGGTTACTATAGTATTGCTAGCAGCAATATTTGGTATCAGTATGCTGGTGGTATAGCCGGCTATGAATGCTCAACTTCATTAATCTTTAGTTGTAGTTTAATGATTATGTTTGTATATTCACCATAAGATAAAGCTATCCAAAATGCTCACACGAGTACTACTTTCATTTTTCGCATTTTTTGTAGTCACAAATGTTACTGCTCAAACGGGTATTACCTGTACAGATACTGCGGCTGCTATAGTGATGAAAGGCAGCTACAATCCTGCGGTGTACTCTGCTACTACGGTTATATCACATCCGGATGTGATAAGTGCGGGTGTAAGAAACAATGTATCTTCCGATTCTTTACGCTCATATCTTAATATACTTCGTAGTTTCAAAACACGTAATACGGGCTCAGATACATCTTCAACGGTCACAGGTATAGGCGCAGCACGTAGGTGGATATTTTCTAAATTTCAGGAGTTTAGCGCTGCGAATGAAAGTAGGTTGATACTTGCCTATTTTCAATTCGATCAGTTGATATGTGGTATGGGGCAACACAGAAATGTGCTGGCTGTTCTGCCGGGTACAGATACCTCTGCTAAAGGTATTGTAATAATAGAAGCCCATATGGACAGCCGCTGCGCTGGTCTGTGCGACACTGCGTGCATAGCTGAGGGTATGGAAGACAATGGTAGCGGCACTGCCTTGGTTATAGAGCTGGCAAGGGTTATGAGTCGGTATAGCTTTGCGCGTACAATAGTTTTTGTGGCTACTACCAGCGAAGAACAAGGACTGGATGGTGCAAGAGCTTTTTCTAATTATATACTGCAGCAGGGGATAAAAGTAAGAGGTGTACTTAATAATGATGTGATAGGTGGCATCATATGTGGATATACATCTTCTCCGCCGGGTTGTCCTTCGTTTAAGCATATAGATAGTAATCAAGTAAGGTTGTTTTCGTATGGTGGTTTTAGTTCTTTTCATAAGGGGTTATCCAGGTTTATTAAATTAGAATATAAAGAGATGCAGTTGCCTTTTGCTTCTGTACCTATGACAATAAGTATCATGACACCCGAGGACCGCACAGGCAGGGGGGGCGACCATATTCCTTTTCGGCAGGCGGGGTTTAGTGCTATGCGTTTTACTGCTGCTAACGAATCGGGGGATGCGAATGTGACCAGCAGTACTTATTTGGATAGACAACATACATCGGGCGATAGTTTGGGGGCTGATACTGATATGGATGGTAGTTTGGATGAATATTATGTGGATTTCAATTATCTGGCACGAAATACTGTTATTAATGGTACTGCTGCTGCTATGATGGCTATGGGGCCTCGCACCCCCGATTTTACATTGACCAGTACGGGTGCTACACTTGTTATTAATCTTACAACTGAGACCGATTATCCGCAATACCGTATAGGTGTGCGCACTACTACTTTTGATTGGGACTCTGTGTATACAGTAGCTGGTGGTGCTACTACTTTTAATATACCAGTAGCGGGCAGTGGGTACCATATAGTGAGTATAGCAGCTGTAGACGACAAAGGGGTAGAGAGCCTGTTTTCAAAAGAATTGCAGGCTTCTGTAAATAGTGTATATAATTTATATGCATCTGCTAAGCCTATAGAACTATTACAAAATAAGCCTAATCCTGCGGATGAGGCTACTATGATATCGGTGATGGTGAATAACCCAACGGCATATAAAGAGGCATACATAAGTATAAAAAGTCTGGATGGTAAGGAGATACATAGGTCTGATATAACATTAAATTCTGGTATCAACGAGATTACTTATGACCACGGGTACAATGTAAATGGTACTTATTTGTATTCATTGGTTATAGATGGTGTGGTTATAGAGTCTAGAAAAATGGTTTTTGCTAACTGATGTTGTTATTGCAATTTTCATAAAGTATTGTCAAAATATAGTTTTTGAATGTATAAAAGCATAGGTCCTCAGTAGCTTTAGGGCTTTGTGCGTGTTATAGCCCTTTCTACTTTACTATTGCTTGTTACTTCCATTGTGCGGGCACAGTCGCTGCAAGGAGTAGTGACCGATGCACAGACACATAAACCACTGGGTGGTGCTACTGTAGTCAACGTTATTTCACAACACATTTCCTACACAGATGCAAATGGTTTTTATACTATTCCTGCCCGTCAGGGCGATAAAGTAGCTTTTACCTATATAGGGTACAAAAGCGCCGAGCGTACTAAGCCAGTATCTGTAGTAATATCCACACTCAATGTTGCATTAGAACGATCGGCGTATGAGCTGCAAGAGGTTTTTTTGAGGCCTGGTAAATTAACCCAATATCAGATTGACTCTGCTGAGCGTGCAGCTATATATAAATTGCCTCTTCAGCGTAGGCCACCATCACCGTTTATGAGTCCTGTTTCGGCATTGGCAGAGTTGTTTTCTAAAAGGGCTAAGCGTACTTATCAGTTTCAGAAAAACTTTACGGCTGGTGAAATTGAAAAATTTATAGATACCAGATATACCCCCGAACTCGTCACCACAATGACCGGACTGACAG
>JBIKKS010000046.1:0-8775 GCA_044360235.1 Flavipsychrobacter sp.
TATTACTGTTTTTCCTGTGAGGTCCACTATGCTAATATCTGTATTGGGTGCGACATTGCTGATAGCTACAGCATCTCTGGCAGGATTGGGGTAAACTGATATAGCTGTTGTATTGTTGTAGTTATCAACACCAGCAGTAATAATTACATTGGTGCAGGCAGATGTATCGGCACAGGTGCCTGATGAAACTATTACTGCATAGTTGCCAGTAAATGTAGGTGTAAAGTTTTGTGCTGTAGCACCACTTACGGGTAAATTGCCAGCGCAGTTTATCCATTGGTAAGATACACCCGTCATGGTAGCAGATAGGGTGGTGCCTGAAAGCGTAGTAGCATCATTAAGGAAACACTGTTTCAGTTTTATAAGACCTAAGTCTACATCAGAGCCAGATGTGAAGCTGGAAACACCTGAGTTGGGGTCTAAATCAGCTGTGCCTTTGAAGGAGCACGTAGCATATATGTTGCCATCACCTGTTACTGAAATAGAAGATAATTGCAAATATGAGGTACTGGTTGCGGAACTCAACGTTCCATTCCAACTATGGTTTCCGGCAGAGTCCATTTTTATGATGTAGCCATCAGTATTTGCTGATCCTCCTGAGAATGGACCTACAGAGGCCCAAGGTAATGAGTAGGAAGCGGTGAACTCGCCACTAACGTACACATTGCCTCTGTTATCGAGTGCTACGTTTTTGGCGTGGCTGAATGTACCTGAAGTTACTTGTTTTACCCACCTGAAATTACCATCTGCATCTAGTTTCAGTATGTATCCGTTTGTTACTGTAGATGTTAGCGCTACTGTTCCGCTACCTGGGTCGAAATCTATGCTTGATCCTATAAAACGACCAGTAGAGTAAGTGTTGCCAGCAGGGTCAGCTACAATGCTCTGTCCTTGTAGTGTGGTAATGCCGGTAATGTGTTTTACCCAAGCAAATACACCAGTAGGTGTGAGCTTCAGTATAAAAATATCATTGGTAGGTGCCATGCTAGGCCCAGGAGCACTCAAAGAGCTGTTAAGGTAAGCAGATCCAGCAGGGTTGAAATTAATAGTGCCTCTAAAGAAACCAGTAATGTATATATTTCCTGCGGCATCTAAACCTATGTTGCTGCCTCCATAACAGTATCCGCTACCACCGCCAGATATCTGGTAGGACCAAGCTAGTACACCGCCAGTGCCTTTTATTATAGCTACGTCTCTTGCAGCACTTCCACCTAAGTCGTATGAAATATACATACTACCTGAGTGGTCGGTAGCTATAGCTGTACCTAGCTCCTGACCTAGGCCGCCACCCGAGGTAGCGGAGATAAAGTTTCCGCTGGGGTTTAATGATACTCTGAAATAGTCTTCAGCACCTGCTGATGTACGGCTACTAACAGCAGTGCCTGGGTCGAAATCAATGTTGCCGGTGAAGCTGCCAACTATGTGTACATTGCCGGTATCATCTACTGCTATGGCACGACCAAAAACATCTCCTACACCTGTGAGGTGTTTTGCCCAGATAAGATCGCCGTTTGGGGCTGTTTTTTTGATGTATGTACAATTGTAGGTGCTAGCAGGAGTTAATGTTACTATGCCAGATCCGGGGTCGAAATCTGTGGTATCTTGAAATCTGCCAGTAGTATATACATTGCCAGCGGCATCGACGGTAGATGCAAATGAAGAGTTGTTGCAAGGAGTAACAGGGCGACCTACTTGTTGCGCCCACTCTAGCGTGGGTGATGTTTGTGCAGTGATGCAAAGTGGTGATGCAAATGCTATTGCTAATAGTGCTTTGGTAATTTTGTTTTTCATCTCAGGATGTTTTTATTGTTCGATGCAAAGATGTTGAGTTGCGCACCTGTATTGCTTGTCTGTTTTATGAAACAGACTTTTGGCTTTACGAATAGCCAGAAATCCAACATAAACGTGATTTTGTGGGTATTTTGGGGTATTTATTACTAAAAAATGGTTGTTAACATGCCATTAAGACGGTTTATGTGCTAAAAATGGGGTTTCATGTGTCAAAATGGGGTGTTTGTAAAATGGATGTTACTACAAGCAGTATAGAATTATCTTTGTGGCAGACTTATATACATGTTTGCATTTATTAGAATTCTATTGGTATTACCGCTTTGCATAACTGGTAATATGTTGTGGGCACAGCAGCCCTATTATTTGTCGGTAAACAGACAAAATGGTTTGCCATCTGATGTTGTGTATAATGTGCATCAGGATAAGAAGGGGTTTATGTGGTTTGCTACAGAGGCTGGTTTGTGTAGGTATAATGGTGTAGATTTTGTATCGTTTCGAGTAGATAAACAATCTTCTTTATCAGGCAGTTGTATCAAAGAAGATAGATTTGGGAGGATCTGGTATGAGAATTTTGATGGTTTTCTGTATTATGTTGATAGTGGCAAGATGAAACATTTTAAGCCACATGCTCCTTATTTTTATAAACAATTCAGTATATGCGATAGTTTTCTTTTTGCATGCAGTAAGAACAGTGTAGATGTCTATGATATTTCGACATTGCAATTATTGAAAATAATCACATTACCTGATGACAAACTGATCAATAGCGTAGGGTTTAAATCAACCTTTTATGTGGTTTGTGAAGAGCATATATACAAGATAGATGAGCAATTGAAATTAAGTAGTGCATTGCTTCCTTATAAAGAACTTGGTATAACAAAAGAGTCAGGTATAATATGGAATTTTTGTGTTTCGGATGACAGATTGTTTATGATTTCTAGGTCTGGTGCAGATGAACATCTACAGGTTTACGACAAAGACTTGCGATTGGTGGGTTTGCACAAAATAGACCATCCCGGTTTCATCCAAACTATGTCGCATGTTGCAGGTAATTTGTATCTCAATTCTTCATCAGGGAGTTTCTCCTTGTCCGATAAGCCCAAAGGAGGAGATCTTCTCCTTAGGTATTTTAAAGGGAAAAGTGTGTCACAAGTATATATAGATCGTCAAAATAATTATTGGTTTATAACTATAGGCGAAGGGGTTTTTATTGTACCAAACATCAAGAATACGATCTATAGTTTTGAAGGGTATGTGCCTAGCAGAATGAGTGCTGGAAAGGATGGGTTTTATATTGGCACTAAGAATGGCACATTACTTAAAGTGGGGCATGACATGCAAGGCGCATTTCCTGTCCACGAAACAAATGGGGAAAGTGCGATATATAATTTATATTCAGATGCTGATAATATAATTTATTCTTCTACGGGCGTTACTTTTTTGCCTGGTCATAATCAATCAAAAGCTTTTAGTTTAGGACTGGCATTAAAAGATGTAGTAACAGTAGATGAAAAGTATTATGCATTTGCATCTAGCGGTTCGTGTGGGTTGTTTCTTAAAAAATACTCTTCAAAATACACATCTGTATGGGATTCGTTTTTTATTGCAAACACAGATAATAAAGAATTTCCGACATCTATTTTTTTGAATTACACAAATGCTAGGTCAGTAGCATATTCATCTGTTTTAGCGCGCATTTTTACTGCTACCAACAGGGGGTTGCTATCAATGGGAACGGATGGTATAGTGGAGTTTAAATACCATGGGGAACGGGTATATGTTTCTAAATTATTTACCTATAAAAACATCCTTTATATCCTAAACACAATGGGAAAGGTATGGAGGGTAAGTTTATCTGATAATGGCAAGGAGGTACGTAAATGGTTTGAACTACCCATTAACGATGTTGTAATGATGAAGAGATTTGGTGATATGTTGTATTTCGTTACCAATTCAAGTATTTGCTCACTTACATTGAGTGATGGACTATTACAAAAGTTGAATCTGGACATTGGGTTGGAAGGTGTAAATGATATATGTAGGGCAGATAGTGTGTTGTATATTGTTAAAAATACTGGTATAATATCTGTACATTTGAATAAAACCATTATAGAACGTAAAAAAGCTATATTGCATTTAGATGGGGTTTTTGTGAACAATGAATTGGTAGGGGAGTCGACGATTGAATCATTGCCATTTTACAAAAAAAACATAGCAATCAGCTTTTCTGTATTAGATTTTGGTGTAACGCATGGGGAATCATTGTTTTATAAACTGAATAACGACCTATGGAAAGCAGTGCCGAATAATTCTCGTTTGTTACAGTTTCCATCATTATCAGCCGGCGAATACAACATTACTTTTCGACTAGGTGAAGATAGGATTGTGAAGAAAATAAGCTTTTCTATAAAACCTGCATTTTGGCAGCAGTGGTGGTTTTATTTGGCTTGTTTGTTATTGTTGTCTGCGGGGGTATTGGGTTATTATCGTTGGCAGATAAGAGTAAGGATAAGAAAACTGGAGGTGCAAAAGGAAAAAATGCAATTAGAACAAGACTTGGGCAAATCGAAGCTCACCTCTATAAGGGCGCAAATGAACCCGCATTTTTTTTATAATGCACTTAATACTATTCAGGCATACATTTTTATGAACGATAAGGCTAAGGCTAGTAGCTATTTGGCTAAGTTTTCTAGGCTTACACGTATCATACTACAGATGTCTGAGGCAGAGACGGTGTCGCTAACAGAAGAGACAGAAACAATGAAACTGTATCTGGAACTGGAAAAAATGCGGTTTGACTCTGGGTTTGACTATGATATTCAGTATGTAGGTATTGAAAACAAAGAATCGATAGAAATACCATCAATGATTATTCAGCCTTATGTAGAGAATGCTATAAAACATGGGTTGCTACATAAAGTAGGAGATAAAAGGTTGCTGGTTGTTTTTGAGCAAGTGGGTAAGCAACTCTTGGTAACAATTGATGACAATGGTATAGGCAGAAAAAGATCGGGTGAACTAAATAAGATAAAGGCGGAAAAATTCAGATCATTTTCAACATCTGCCAATGAGAAGCGACTAGAATTGCTGAACAAAGGAAAGATTGAAAAAATAGAGGTAACTACTACCGACAAAACTAATTCTAAAGGACTACCAACTGGTACAACTATAACATTAAGCATACCACTCTGAATATATGTACAAAGCTATAATAATTGATGATGAAGAAATGGCTAGGTCATTGCTCAAAGAAATGATCAATGAGTTTACTCCATCTGTAACTGTAAACGAAGTTTGTAAAGATTTGCCATCGGGAGTTAAGGCTATAAGAAAGCACAAACCAGATATTGTGTTTCTGGATATAGAGATGCCCGGTCATAGCGGGCTGGAGTTGCTGGATTTCTTCAATGAAGATGAGGTTGGTTTTTCGATAATATTCGTTACTGCATACAATGAGTATGCGATACATGCATTTAAGATGTCTGCTATTTACTATTTGCTTAAACCAGTAGAGGCAGATGATTTGAAAGATGCTGTAGCCTTGTTTGAGAAGAATAAACTGAAACAAAATTACTCAGTATTAAAGGATAACCTTACTGGTACAGGGAGTCAGAAAATAGGTCTTACTACTCTTAATTCAATATCATTTCTAGAGACAGCCGATATTTTGTTTTTTGAAGCAGAAGGGGCTTATACAAAAGTTGTATTAAAAACCGGCAAACCAGTGATGGTAAGTAAGGGATTGAAAAATTTTGAGACTATGTTGTCACAGAATCAGGATTTTTTTAGGTGTCATAAGTCTTACATTGTGAATGTAAGACACATTACAGATTACTTGAAGGTAAATGGTGGCTCTCTGATGATTGATAGGAACTATGAAATATCTGTATCGCCAGACAAGTTAGAATCTCTACTGAAGTTGACTGGGAAGTTTTTATGATTAGAATAGAAATATGAAGTGGATACAATGTAATAGACAACTGACTACTGTAAACTTTCGAATTCCTTCTGAAGTTCCTTACTGGTTTTGGTGCTGCCATCATGGCTCCAGCCTGGAGGCATGAATAGGTATTTTAGTTTAGTGACAAATGGCACATTTTTCTTCCAGTCTTTAGCAATTTCTTGCCATTCATGAGTTATGATTTTGAGAGGGTGGTAGGGTGTGTCTACAGGTTTGGTGGTGCCATATTTAGGTATGTCATTTGTTTGCTCGGCAGCAAATGTGCCAAAAATTCTGTCCCAGATTATAAATACCATTCCCATATTTTTATCAAGATATGCTATGTTGCTAGCATGGTGTACCCTGTGGTGAGATGGGGTGACGAAAATGTACTCTATAACATATGGTAGTTTGTAGATGTACTGGGTATGAACCAATATGCCATAAATCTGTGTAAGAGAGAACATGAATATTACATCAACCGGATTGAAATTGAAAATAACAAGAGGTATGAAGTAAAAGTACTTATACACTGGCATGAGTACAGACGACCTGAAGCCGGTGGAAAGGTTATACTCTGGCGAGGAGTGATGGGTAACATGTACTGCCCAAAACAACCTGCAGCTATGATCTACTAAATGCTCTAACCAAAACAAAAAATCTTCGGCAAGTAACAGCACAGTCCAGTATAAAACCGGATGCCACTGTATGTGAAAATGGTATTGATATGCAAAATTGAGTATAGAAAGTCCAATAACAAACCGTAGTAACAGATCTATACCAGCGTTCATGAAGTTGAGGTATAGGTTGATAAGTGTTTCCTTAATGCTATAATAATTTGTTTTGCGGTAATTACTTAGCAACACCTCTGCGCCTATAAGAACAGTATAAAAAGGGATAGAATATAGTTGTAGTATTTGTTCGTTAAATATGCTCATAGGCTATCGCATTATTTAGTCACTTAAAAAGAATAACTCATGCAGATGTAAGCTGCATGAGTTAAAAAGAACATATCACAACAAAAAATGCTGTAATAATAGTACTAGTGGTGCCAGTGTTAAACGGTCATAATGTCTTTTTCTTTGTCTTTGCATAGTTGGTCTACTAGTGCTATGTGTTTGTCAGTAATACCCTGAATCCTGTTTTCACCCTCTTTCGCTATATCCTCGCTAAGGCCATCTTTCTGAAGTTTTTTTACTTGTTCTATCGACTCTCTTCTAATATTGCGTAGTGCTATTTTTGCTTGTTCACCTTCGCCATTCGCCCTTTTTACAAATTCCTTTCTGCGTTCTTCAGTAAGTGGTGGCAAGAATAAACGAATGTAATTTCCATCGTTTTGAGGATTGAGCCCAATATTAGATGCAATAATAGCACGCTCTATGGGTGCTATCATGTTTCTCTCCCATGGCTGTAATGATATGGTACGAGCATCAGGGATTGTGATATTAGCTACCTGATTGATAGGGGTAGGGTTGCCGTAGTAGTCTACAAAAATACCATCTACTATTTGTACAGTGGCTTTGCCAGCCCTTATTTTGCTCAGTTCAGATTCCAAATGCGCTATTGCTTTTTTCATTTGCGCCGATAATTCGCTTATTATATTTTCCATTGAGTCAGATATGTGTTTTTATAGAGGGTGCAAATGTAAAAAATGTTCGGGAACAATGATTTGAATTGGTCTTATTATTTCAGTTACTCCTTATTAAAGACTTTTACATTGCTATATAAGGTCAGTACCTAAAATTGGTACAGAATTCATCTATCGTATCATAGTTTATATAGTATCCTTGTAGTTTGGTGGAACTATACCATAGTTGTATTTTTGCGAAAAATAACGAATACATGGAAGCAGTAGTTAGTTCGCCGATAAAGTTGACAAACAATGCAATAGCAGAAATCAAAAGATTGATGGCAGAAACAAGTTTTGTAGAAGGGCAACATTTGCGCATAGGTGTAAAAGGTGGTGGTTGCTCAGGACTTAGTTATGTTTTGGGTTTTGATGCGGTAGAGGCTGACGATCAGTTATATGATATGGAAGGGATACCTGTAGTAATGAAGGATGCTCATGGTATTTATTTGCTGGGTATGGAAGTTGACTATTCAGATGGGCTAAATGCTCGTGGTTTTGTTTTTAATAATCCTAATGCCAGCAGCTCATGCGGCTGTGGCAGTTCGTTCGCAGTGTAGGTATTTTTCATTGGGCTGTTCTTTTCAAAGGTCCTTTCATTTTATGTTTTATTTGTACAATGTCATTTAATTTAGCACAGGCAGAAGAGATAGTTGATGACTTTGAGGATCTTAAGGATACCGAGTTTGCTGTGCATGGTGCTTCTTATATAATAGAGGATGTAATTGTAGTGCCGCTCGAAACAGATATGTTTCTTTCTTTTTTTGACCAATATACTATCGCTCGCAATGCAGCTGAGTTGTTGGCTTCTTACGATGTGGCTCTTTTTGATGTTATTTTAGTAGTGTCGCCTTTGCCTGATGAGTCATCGCTTTCCTATTTTACTATCAAACAATATGTTTCAGATTTGGGTGTGGGGTATAACTTTCCAGAATAGCGAATTGTACTATCTATCACCAACGGTTTTATTAATCTGTTTTTTGTCTTGTTACAGGCTTTTCTCCATTCGTTGATATAGAATGCCGCTTATTATGGTATAGTTGGGGTAGGGGTGGTGCATTACATATCTTAGTGGGTCGATTTTGCGGTGTTTTAAGCGGAATTGAGGGTGTTTTTAGCTTTCCATTTAAAAACTTACATAATCACTTTGTTGTTCTAGTTTTGGTTTGTATCTTTGCCGCCCGTTTAAAGTTTAAGCGGTTTTGAAAGCTCTTTGCGTACCAAGCTAGGTGACATATAACTAAAATAAACTTCGATATTTTGTTTGGTTGTTTGAGAAAGCTTTCCTACTTTTGCACTCCCAATCAGGAAACGGGGTGATGCAAAAGTTCTTTAGAAGCCCAGTGGTAGCCAGATACAGAGGTAGTGATTCTGATAAAGTTTCTGAAAATAAGTTTGGTGGTTTGAAAAACATCTT
>JBIKKS010000210.1:0-4730 GCA_044360235.1 Flavipsychrobacter sp.
AGTACTATAGCTATTATTCACCCTTACTATATACAAGCCCGCTGGCAGGTGGGCTATAGATAGCTGCACTTCTGTGCTGCCACTGCCTGTGTATGCCAGCCACTGCTGCCCCACAGGGCTGCTTATGGTTATGGTGTGTATAGGGGCAGGGCTGCTGATGCTCAGCTGCTGCTGTGCAGGATTAGGGTACACACTATACTGCTGCTGCTCAGGCACATAGCCTACACCTACTGGTGCCTCCAGCACTAGGTGTGGCTCAGCGGTGGTGCTATCATAGCAGTACACGATAGTAGGCACTATTCGTGCAGTAATGATATCTGTGCCGCTGCCCTTAGTGAAGGTAGTATTGGGTGTAGTGGTGGTACTAAACAATGCGCTATTCTTAAACCACCTAATAGTGTAGCTACTACCAGCCCCACTCACAGTGGCACTCACCGTCACCGTAGCCCCCACCGTAGCCGTGGTGATGCCACTAAGAGTAATAGTAGGAGTGGTAGGAGGATTCAAGGTGACTTTGCGGATGCGGCGATTACTAACATCTGGAATGTAGAGATTTCCGCAAGCATCAAATTCAAGACCCGCAGGATAATTAAGCTGTGCTGATGTTGCACTCCCACCATCACCTGAAAAGCCCGAGATTCCATTTCCAGCTATTGAATGAATAATTCCAGATGCATCTACTTTTAAAATACGACGATTAAATTCATCAGCTATATATAACTCTCCCATAGAACTTATTGCTATTCTTAAAGGATTTATAGATGCTGAAGTAGCTTGTATTCCATCACCAATGTAAGTAGCCAATCCATTGCCAGCAACTGTAGTAATTATACCTGCTAAGTTCACTTTTCTTACTTTATTGCCAATTTTTTCAGCTATATAAACGTTACCAGTATCATCAGTTGCTATTCCTTGAGGTAGCCAAATATCTGCAGCAGTTGCAGGACCACCATCACCCGATGAAGCAGATGCTCCAGTTCCAGCAAATGTTGTAATTATACCTGCAGGATCTACTTTTCGTATTCTATAATTTTGCACATCTGCAATATACATATTGCCAAATTTGTCGAAACATATATCGTTTGGACCAAATAGCTTTGCTGTTGTAGCAGTAACATTTTCGCCGGAGTAGCCAGCGACTCCATCGCCAGCTATAGTTGTTATTATTCCAGTAGTCATGTCTATTTTCCTAATCCTATGGTTGTTAGCGTCAGCTATATATATATTGCCAAATGTATCCAGTGCTATCCCATTGGGATAGTTAAGTCTAGAAAGAGTTGCAGATCCTCCATCTCCAGAGAATCCCCCACTTCCAATTCCAGCAATATCTGTAATAAAACCTGTTGGGTCTATTTTTCGAATTCTATGCGAATTCACTGCATCTGTTATGTAATAGTTGCCGAATTTATCGAACACACCATCTGCGGGAGATGGTATTCCAGCTGATGTAGCCAAAATTCCATCTCCACTGTATACAGAAGATCCGTTACCAGCAATGGTGTTTATTACCTGAGAATGTGAAAATTCACTAAATAATAAAAAAATAAAAAAAAATAAGATATTTTTCATAACTAAAATGGTTTATTTTTTTAACAAGTCACAACTACACAATATCCAGCTGGCACACCAGGCACTCCAGCTAAATACATCAATGTACCTGCTGGAGATGCCCCAATACTTGGCATATCTGTCGAAATAATTACGTTGGTATGAAAAGCACAATCCATTAAACTCGTCACCCCACATCCTGCCACAGTAGCCCAATTATGTAACACACAGTTATCTTGTCCACCTACTATTGATGAATAACATGTACCAGCACATATTTTATTGTTTTGTCCACCGCCTATCACACCAAAGGGTGTAAGTGTGCTCATGGCTGTGCCTGTATCTATGCAGTTGTTTTGTCCACTACCTATAAAGCCATACTCTGCACCCAGTGCACCCGCTATGCTGCCACCTATCTTGTTTTGGCAGCCATCACCTATAAACGAGAAGGCACTCTGGCTTGTTACTTGGTTGGTCACACCATTACCTATAAATGAGTAATCCGCATGCGCTTCGTTACCTAGTGGCGAAGGCGTTGCAGTATCTACACCACCACCATTACCTACATACGAAAACTTACCACAAGCATTGTTATACTGTCCATTACCTACAAATGAATGGTCACCATGAGCATAGTTATTGATAGGGAAGGTAGCTAAAGAATCAGAGCCAGGTGGTATGTTAGAACGATTTGTGTATAAAGTCATATATGTCTTGATTTGGCATATCGAATTTAGATACAAAAGATTGGTTTAGCAAAAAATAAGCAGTATAAATCAGAAGTGATTGCATTAATTTTCCGTATTATTAATTACAAATTAATTTTTACCTATTCCAGCCACACCGCTCCCAATATAATTGCTAATGCCTCCCTTCACAGTTCAGGGCTACTTTCTCCAGTTCCCTGAATTGGTCATGAAAACCCACGAGCACAAAACACGAGCACAAAACATGGAAGCTCCCCTCCTTTTTTAAGGAGGGGACGCTGTAAAAAAGCGTAGCCTTTTTTGCAGCCGGGGTGGTAAATATCACAGCACACAAAACGATTTAAGGGCACTCAACACGAGTACAAAACACGGAAACTCCCCTCCTTTTTTAAGGAGGGGACGCTGTAAAAAAGCGTAGCCTTTTTTGCAGCCGGGGTGGTAAATATCTCAGCACACAAAACAAATTGAGGGCACTCAACACGAGCCAACAACACGGAACTCCCCTCCTTTCTCGTTGTTCCAGTTGTTCCGTAGGGTCAACTGGAACTCCCAATAAAAATCGTTCTCCCGAACGCCTTCACTTTCTGGCAACTAAATTGTTTCCCCCACCGTTGTATTTTCCCACTATAGATAAGCACACACGCAAATAACAAATAGTACAAGCGTTGTTGTCACATACTATAAATCCACATCTCAAAATGTGGATATCTTAATCGCTCCCCCACCTGTTTTGGCATAAGTTGGCGCACTTTTTGCGGCATCAGTTTAGCGCAGTCTATTTATCCATTACCCTATAAACCCCACTATCATTATGTCAGCTTATAATTCCGCCGTTGTTGGTCTTATTTTCTGACCAACAACCTCGAGCAGGGCAAATCACACGGAGTATAGCAGAATAAAAAATAGGAAAGACGTAGATAATAAATACTTATGTATCTTTACGATAGTTGTTTAAAAGCCAAATCATGTGTACACACGTAAGATCACAAGTATAGCACAGCATCGTATTATAAGTGCGAACATGACAAGGTTTGGATTCATTGAACCATTTTATTTTTAATCACATTTTTCTGTCCATCACGTGGTTGTTGGTCAGAAAATAAGACCAACAACGGCTAAATTTGAAAATGTAAAAATATCTAAAAAGGATTTTACCGATAATTATCATAAATACGGTGTTGAAAGAGAATGTAAAATCATTATTGAAATGATAAAAAGCATTGATGCGAACTTCAATAAAACATTCAATACATGCGAATATGATTTAGATGATAAATTAGGAGTAATTAACCACTACTACCCGAAAATGGATGACAATGCATCTGTAATTATAGTTATATATGCACCGTATAAATATAGAAGGGTACAAAACAGTAATCAACTAGAGAATTTTAGCAACAACAGCGTACAAAGTGCTATTCTTGAAAATATGGTAAGATAAATGAAAAATATATTGCTATTACTCAGCTTTTTATTTTGGACGATAATATCGTACTCAAAAGAAATACCAAAAGATTGCAAAATAATTACAAACAATTTAAATTCATGTAAATGGAAATTCTTCTCGATAAACAATTCTATAGAGGCTGAGATCATTATGTATGACCCTCCTATGGGAGCATGTACAAGGAACAATTATGCAGGTGTTGCAATAGTAAGATATCAATCCGATACTATTCGGGTAATTCTACCTTGCATAAATTTTCGTACAACACTGAAAATAGGGTCAATTGTAACACTTATACCATGCGATTCCAATTTCAAACACATTATACTACCTCTGCATAAAGATGATTCACATACAAACTATAAAAGGAGTGTATATTTTACGAATTGTTATGATACTATTATCAGAAATACAATTTGGGCTCATTTGACTGATACTACTAATCAAAAAAAACACTTTTATCATTCTGACAACCCACTAAACTTGGCAACCAGCTCGTTTTCATTTCACTGGAATATTATTGCTCGACATGGTACTACTTCTGGTGAAATTATAAAGTTCAACAACGCAAGAGGAAAATGCGGAATACATCCTGTAGCAGCTGTAGCTATTATCAAGCGCAAACTTGACACAATTCGCGTAATTTTACCTTGTCATAATAAATTATTATATATTGGCACTACTGTAAATATTGAAATCATCAACGCTACAAACCAAAGTATGTTAGTTCCTCAAGACGTAAAATATTCAATAGAACAAGAAAAGAAAAAACTCTACATATATAGAGTTAATGAATATGATGAAATAATTACAAAAACTATATACGGCATGGTGTCAGAGTATTAATTAGTATTTTTATATTTTATATAAATATATATATTCAATGTTCAACAGCTGTTCTATTTGTTCCGAACGGACAACTAGAACAACCAAGAAAAAAATCATTCTCCCGAGCGTCTTCAATTTTTTGGTAGCTGAGTTGATGTAATTTAATAGTAAACTAACCCTAATTTAGCACTCTAAACAAA
>JBIKKS010000269.1:0-3928 GCA_044360235.1 Flavipsychrobacter sp.
TGACATATTCAAATTTGTGAACATGGTTACAAAAAGCACTGGTACTTCAAAAAAAGAAAATGAGCGTGATTTGAGTATGTTAAAAATTGTTTCAGAAAATGGAGATCCTCCCAATAAAGTAGCAAAATCATTTTTTAAAGACATACTAAGCCCACTGGTCAATGATTTGTTTGATTTAGACAAGCAAGGACAAGTAACACCACTCGGCGGCATGGACTATAAAAACGACAGCAAAAAACAAAATAAAAATAAATTACAGCAAGGTATTGATAAACTCAAAGAAAGCAATAAAACTAAAACTGGGGAAAGAAATAAATCGGCTGTTTTGGCACAAGCTATATTTGATGGTATTTATGCCACCAACCAAAACAAACCTGTACTCTTCAGGGTTACAAACGATAAAGAATTAAATACACAAATCAGCTTTGATAGGTATGATACTGGCATGGTAGACTTAATTGATTTCCAAAACCTTGAAAAACCAATCACAAAAGGTTTTTTGTTAGGACACATAATGGCAGAGCGTTTTTCCACACCAGACTACGAAGACAATAAAAAAACGTTCTTCGAGGAAGCAGTTAGAAAGAGGAATGAAGGAAGAAAAATAACAAGAAACTGTTATGAATTAACCGAATATACCAAAGGAGTAGGTTTTTACAAATACCACCAAGTAGGCATAGAAAAAGAAATCCGAATTTTAGAAGAAATGAAACCAATTGATTTATCCAAAGTGATTACGAGAGATGATTGTGGCAACAGGGATGAATTTTTATCATTCGTCTATTTCAATTCTTCCACTAAAAAAATGCTGTTTGAAGTAGTTATTAAAACAAATCCTAATTTTATTGAAAATACTGTGGTTGAAAAATATCAAGACCAAAACTTCACACATGCATAAGTTGATATTATTACTTATATTTCTTTATAGTTCAGTGTCAACGAACGCACAGCATCTATTCCATATTTCTGTTTTTTCACACTATCCATCTGTAAATCCAAATTCAAACTTAGATAGCATAGACAAGGAATTCATAGAAAATCGGTACTTGCATGGCAATCCTGGCATGTATATTATACACGATACATTACCTTCATTAATTTTGAGTATATTCGGAGTAGATAGCAATAAAAACAGAAATACTTTATTGAAATACACTTCTAACTTAAAGTTCAAAGAATGCTATTTGCCTTCTGACAAACTCGATAGTTCTTACCCGTCAAATTTAAACGTAATTAATGAAATAAGAATAGTTGGGTTTAAAGCTAACTTAGCGTTTGGAAGAGATAAATATTTTAAAGATAATTATTATAGAGGCAATTTTTATATAGATTTTAGCATTAAACCTATTAAACCAGTAAAAATTAATTATTCTAATTGTTCGGCATTACCTTACGAAAGCAAGAAAAAGTATAATACTGTCTGTTATTGGTTTAGAAAAATGAATTTAAACGATAACTATTACATTACATTAGGATATGGAAGGAAACTAAAAAAAGTAAAGGTTTTCAAAGTTTGCAACATCGAATACAGAAAAGTGAAAATTGAGGGAGTAGATACTCCTTTATATGATTTGTATTCCTATCAAATAAATGGCCACACATTCCAAAACTACAACTACATTGTCCTTTGCAAAAACAATCGTCACCTTCGTCGCTATGAAAAATATAACAGCAAATATTTGGTTCCTTCATGTGATTGATACATTCCGCTCTCTTTGAGTTTGCCCGTTTTTCTTCGAGGAACTCGACGATATCAGGGCGCTAAAGCCGAATCTTCATTATCCAGCCACCCACAGTCACTTGCAAGTAATCCACATCCCAAATTGTGGATATCTTAATCGCTGCCACTACCCATAATGGCTGAAATTGGCGCACTTTTTGCGGCATCAATAGAGCATAGTCTATGCTACCATAACCCCATAAACCCCCATTCATTATGTCAGCTAATAATATCCCTATTATCAAAACAAACATTACCCCCTACCCCACCGCAAAAACCACCGGCAAATGCCTGCACAACGGAAAAGTGAATAGCATTGATAATCAACCACTTACCTATCAAAACACAAAAATAACCGGCAAAAAACCGGTAAAATAAGAAATGAACAATAAACCAAATATGAACAGAAATAACCACATACACCCGCATCCATACAACCCACACCATGAAAATCAAATCAATCATATGAATCAATGGTTTAGACAATCCCCAACCGGCAAATGCACACAACCAGCAAAAATGAATACCATTGATAATCAATGAGTTAAGCCTCAAAACCCATGAAAACACCGGCAACAAACCGGAAATTAACAATAAATAAAATATGACTAGAGAAGAACCAATAAAGAAAAGTACAACACCCCACAGTTACCAGAAAAACAAACCAGCAAATGCACACAACCTGCAAAAGTGAATAGTATTGATAATCAATCACTTAAGCATCAAAACACATGAAAACACCGGCAATAAACCGGCAAAACAAGAAATAAACAATAAACAAAATATGAACCTCTACATCCCAAATAGTACTATCAACAAACTGTAGTAAATTAGCACCTAAAGATAACCACATATGATAACCAGCGCCATACCCAAACTACCATTTATAGACAAACAAACGACTATTCACTTTTATACTGCCCAGCTAGGCTTCGCCCTCACTGCCGATTATGGCAACTACCTCATAATGACAAAAGATGCAGCAGAACTGCATTTTTTTGCCTACCCCACCCTACAACCCCACAAGTCTAACTTTATGATTTACCTCAGGGTAGACAACAACATACAGGCACTATATGAGCAATGGAAAAACACAATACCTCCTATCCAGCGCATAGATGCACCCGCACCAAAACCCTGGGGACAAATAGAAATGGCCATCATAGACCCCAATGGCACCCTACTTACATTTGGGCAGGCTGTGTAGCTATTTACATCAACTTTTCTATATCTTTACGACGTTATTTGGGGCTATTACACACCCACATTTTTTATTATGGTTACGTTTGTTGCCCCCTCGTTTACAGAAGAGTTCGACCCATATGTATTTATTGGCTCTATGCTCTGCCAAAAGAACAATAACTGGAAAGCCATCATCTATAACAATGGCCCCAACCCTTGGCTGAGAAAAGTAATAACAGAAGCCGAAACCCCTAAATACCGCTATGACCCATGGCTGAAATCGCTAATAAAAAGCTACAACGACGAACGATTAATCTATCGCGAATCTCCAACTAACACTGGCGGCTGGGGCTGCCACAACCGAAACGATGCGATATATAATATTGTAGATACCGAATATATAGTACAAACATCTATACAAGACTACTGGCTGCCCAACGCAGTAGAGGCCATACTACAGCACGCTGGTGCCGACTTCATATACTGGAATTCCATCAACCATTTGGCTGGCTACCAAAACATACTCAATAGCATGCCTGTAGTGCGCTACATAGACTGGGGCAATTTTGCCATAAAGACAGCCATTGCACGCAAAGTGGGCATACAGCATCCCGAATCATTCACCGCTGATGGCCAATTTGTACAAGACTGCATAGCCGAAGGACTGATTATAAACCCAGTGAAAATAAACCAGATATTAACCATCCACAACTAGTCAACCTGGCTCATCTACCCTCAAAAAAATAGCCCCCCAATAGTCAATTGGAGGGCTAAAAATCAATCTTATGATACTACTACTTAGCAGTACCTTCTTTCTTTTCTTTGGCTTTCTTTTCTATCATTTCTATCAGTCCACCTATGTTGTTGTGGTCCAGACGTTTACCTTTTATAATCTTGCGCTCATCTAGCAGGTATATAGTAGGAGTGCTGTATACGTCAAATTTGCTGTGGTAGTCGCTGGTGTGGTCTTTATCCCAGGTGTTTATCCACTCGCCCATGTTGTACTTTTTTATAAAGTCAGCTACA
>JBIKKS010000065.1:0-8100 GCA_044360235.1 Flavipsychrobacter sp.
CGATTTTTTTGTTTTAGCTGCTACGTCTCCTTTAAAAATCGTAAAATCCGATCCGAAACAGCACTTGTTATGAAAAATATTGAAAACTGATTTTTACTAATAACAACTGCACCAGAGGTGCAATTGTAGAAAATGAACTATACTCTACGTTTTTTGGGAGGGCGACATCCGTTGTGTGGCAGTGGTGTAACATCCTTTATAGATGTAACTTCGATACCAGAGTTGTTCATAGATCGTATAGCTCCCTCACGACCAGAACCTGGACCTTTAACGTATACATCTGCACGCTTCATACCAGCATCAACTGCTACTTTAGCGCAGTCTTGTGCTGCCATCTGGGCTGCATAAGGTGTGTTCTTTTTAGAACCACGGAAACCCATTTTACCAGCAGATGACCAAGATATAACCTGACCACTTTTGTTGGTGATACTGATGATGATGTTGTTGAACGTCGCACTGATGTGCACATCACCATGTGTGTCTACTTTAACGATTCGTTTCTTTGCAACGACTTTCGCTGATGCTTGCGCTTTTGCCATTTTGTTTTTTTAATAAAAGGTAATCACTGAATATTAACCGGCAATAGCCAGCCCATACCACTCCTCCCCATTGCGCCACAACGGATCTGGCAGTGGAATAGATTTTATTTTTTTGGCGCTTTTTTCTTACCAGCCACTGTCTTACGCTTTCCTTTACGGGTACGGCTGTTAGTACGTGTGCGCTGTCCGCGTAATGGCAAGCCTTTACGATGACGGAGACCACGATAACAAGCGATGTCCATAAGACGTTTGATGTTCATCTGCACTTCAGAACGCAGTTGACCTTCCACTTTAAACTCAGCATTGATGATGTTACGAATAGCTGTCTGCTCTTCGTCATTCCATTCGTAAGCTTTCTTATCGTAGCTTACTCCTGCTTTGTCAAGAATGTAGCGCGCAGTATTGTTGCCAATACCATAGATGTAGGTGAGCGCTATTTCACCGCGTTTGTTTTTCGGAAGGTCAATACCAGCTATACGAGCCATTGAAAATTGAATTTTTAAACTCTCAGCCCCTAAATGGGTGGCGGAGTATTTTACTAATTATTGTTACACAATTTTTATTAAACTTATCTCTAGAAGAGACAGCCCATTATCTAAAAACAAGAATTATCCTTGTCTTTGCTTAAAACGGGGATTTTTTTTGTTTATGATGTACAGTTTGCCTTTACGACGTACAATCTTACAATCAACACTACGCTTTTTTATAGCTGCTCTTACTTTCATGATATTGTATTTTGCTCTTTTGTTTTATATAAACCCAAAGGGTAATTTACTTGTATCTGTATATAATTCTACCGCGGCTAAGATCGTACGGACTCATCTCTACTCCTACTTTATCTCCGGGCAGAATACGGATGTAGTGCATGCGCATCTTACCTGAGATAGTAGCTAGTATTTCGTGCCCATTTTCCAAACGGACGCGGAACATAGCATTAGATAGTGCTTCAACTATAGTACCGTCCTGTTTAATGAGTGATTGTTTGGCCATATTTTTTTAAGGACTGCAAAGGTAGTAAAAACTTTTTATTTAATAGAAAAATTTTTCCGCAAAATAATTTCACGGTAAACTGACGGTTAAATTGAAGCAATTCGTATAGAGTTCACAGGCTTTTAGTCACAACAATAGTCGTACAAAATTTTCTTGAAAACAATATGAATGATAACATCAACCATACAATTCATTAAAAGCGTCATTTCACTACATTTGCAATCTTGTTTTATCTGCCTACCACTTAGGCATCTACTGAATTAATAGTATGCACGAAATAGAACCTTTCTACAACTGGCGACATCTCTACACTGCCGAGGAAGATGAACTTTCACCGTTTTACGGTGCGGAGCACAGTGAATTTGAATATTCCAATACTATTTACAACTACTACATACACCCACAATGGGACGATTTTGGCTCCAGAACGCTTTACATGAAGGTTTTATTTGCCGACTATGATTACAACTTTGCAATCATAGAGCTCATAGGCGAATGGAACGATGCGGTAGAAAACGACATAATGCAACTAAAAAGATCAGTAATAGACCTTATGGTGGCAAAAGGAATAGTGAAATATATATTGATAACCGAAAATGTGCTGAACTTTCACAGTAGCGATACAGATTACTATCAAGAGTGGAGCGAAGACATCAGAGACGATGGTGGCTGGATAGCTAGTATCAACATGCCTCAGCAATCTCAGTATGATTTTCACAAAAGCCATATAGACTATTATGTACAGCTACTAGAAAGCCCCAATTGGCGCACCTTTCAACCAAACGATTTTTTTCAGTCAATAGACAATCAAATTCTTCGCCTTATATAATTGCAACACCTACATACCAGATAATTTCCTCATCAGGTTGACACCTCCTTTTTTGGTAGAGTTGGCAGATGCTTTGCCTGCCACCTGACCCTTTTTACCCTTTGGCTGGTTGCCAAATACTATTTGCTTTGCAGGCAATTTTGATGGTCCCGCCTTTTTATTTGCTGTACTTTTCGAATTTTCCATATTGCAAGGTAAGTTTTTTCTTCATTTTGCCAACATAGAATTCAATTAAAATATAGCAGTAAATAATTAGCATATAATATTTGTTAGCTAATGGAAATAATTAGCCCGCTTAACATTACCTATTTTACTAAGTATTTTGTAATATTGTGGTCCTATCTACTCTTTTGAGTAAAAAAATCATCACTAAATAGAAAACGATGTCTTATAAAGTTCGCATCCTTCCCAGATGGTTGGTCTTTCTATTAGACCTTTTTCTGGTTTGCTTTTGCATATTCTTATCCAGAATGTTGAAACTCAACTTCAACTGGGATCAGATAGGTGTTGGTCTCCGTTTCATGATGGGAGTTGCATTGGCACTTAATGCTGTTCTGTTCTTCCTCTTCAAGAGCTATGCAGGTATTATCAGATACACCAACCTAGAAGACACTTCTCGATTGGTAATGGTAAACGCCATTGCAGCGTTTTTCTACTTAGTTCTAAACATTTTCTTCCTAAAATCAGGCAATTATTTTACACTACAAATTGTTGCTATCAATTTTTTCATTACCAGTTTTGTAATTATTTCTTACAGGCTCACAGTGCGTTATGTCTTTAATTTTTACAAAACACTATCTCATAGTGGCGTGAAGGTATTGAAGAAGAAAGTAGTAGTTTATGATACCTCAGCAGATGGATTACACATCAAAAAGGTGATGAATAGTCTACCTGATGGCGACATGCAGGTGGTGGCTTTTCTTGACGATTCTTTTATAACCACTGGCAAACTACTCGAAGGGATTCCAATTTACAGTACTCAAGAAAATAGCTTGGCGAAACTAAGTGCCGAAGGAGTAGAGATACTTATTATGGCAACCAAGGTGATAGATACCAGTAAACTAAATGAACTGGTTGATAATTGCCTCAAACATGGCATAAAGATTCAGCAGGTGCCAGCTATGCGAGACTGGCTAAATGGTAAGCTCGATACACAACAGCTACAAAACATAAATATTGAAGATCTGCTGGAACGTGAGGTTATAAAAATACACAACGAGGCCATATACAGTGAACTAAAAGGCAAAAAAATACTGGTTACCGGTGCCGCAGGTTCTATAGGTAGCGAGCTAGTAAGGCAGTTGCTCAACTATCGCCCATCACTGCTTATCCTATGCGACAAAGCCGAAACACCCATGCATGAATTTATGCTGGAAATACAGGAAAAATTCAACAATCCTGCTGTGAAGGCATATATGGGTGATATATGTGACAAGAACAGAATGGAGCACCTATTCGAAATTTACAACCCACAAATAGTTTTCCATGCTGCTGCCTACAAGCACGTGCCACTTATGGAAGATAACCCTTCTATAGCTGTACTCAACAATGTGGGTGGTACAAAAACTCTTGCCGAGCTGGCAGTAGCCAATAACGTAGAGAAATTTGTAATGGTATCTACTGATAAAGCAGTAAACCCTACCAATGTAATGGGGGCTTCAAAACGCATAGCAGAGATTTTTACCCAAAGCTTCTTCAAACAACTATCTACAGCAAACGAAAACAATGCTGATGCAAAAATCACCAAGTTTGTAACAACTCGTTTTGGCAATGTTTTAGGCTCAAACGGATCGGTAATTCCACGGTTTCAGAAGCAACTTGAGAAAGGCGGTCCTATAACGGTTACACACCCCGATATTACACGTTACTTCATGACGATACCTGAAGCATGTTTATTGGTCATAGAAGCTGGTGTAATGGGGCAAGGTGGCGAAATATTTGTGTTTGACATGGGCAAGCCTATCAAAATAGCTGATTTGGCTAGAAAAGTCATAAAATTATCTGGAAAAGAACCTGACAGAGATATACAAATAGTATATACCGGACTAAGACCTGGAGAAAAACTATACGAAGAACTACTAAGTAGCGCGGAAAACTCAAGACCTACCTACCACGAGAAAATCCTTATTGCAGATGTGCGTCAGTATGACTTTAATGTGGTAGAGAAAAAAGTGAATAAGCTTATCAGTAGTGCCAGCAGACATTATACCTTGGAGACTGTATCGCTGATGAAAGATCTGGTACCAGAGTTTGTGAGCAACAACATAGCTTACGAGAAAATCAATGCCAAAGTGAAATAACGAGATCAACAATCGTTGAGAAAATAATAATCTGTCTTGTCCACTAATTGTTACATCAAAGAGATACTGTTCTATATCTTTAATGTACGATAGGTACTATGCAGTAACAGTACTTCTACTTGTACCTAACATTCAGCTTCTCTTATATGCTATAAGGTCTTTTCTAGCCTTGTTTTCTATGTTATTATACAACCCTTACAGGAAAGCAAAAGTAAATTACCATTAATGCTACAAACGGTAATCTCAGCAAAATAATCACTCCAATTACTTTAGTAAATACCATACATCAACACAGTCCAGCTACATTATGCTAAATAAAGGCATTTTGGTCTGGAAATGCGCTCAAATCACCCCGATTGCATATCATGCATAGCAATAAATATACCTTCACTCGCTTACATAACTATTCGAGTGGTGAAATTAAGAACTAGATAGTAGCGTACTAATAGCTACTATCTGATTTGAGAACGACACATTAACAAAAAGCCACTCCGATATGGAGTGGCTTTTTACTATAGATTCTTTTCTTTTTATCTTAGTATCGTTACGTTGCCTTTGTGTTGCTCTATCTGGCCGTCTTTAAATGTAACGTCTATTACATAAACATATACCCCAGATGGCTGTGCAACGCCATTCAATGCACCATCCCAACCTTGACCGTCAGTGCTGGTAGTTTCGTATATCTGCTGACCCCAACGGTTATAAATACTCATTCTGAAAGTAGTAACACCTCTCGACAAGAACTTGCGTGGGAAGAAGAAGTCATTAACACCATCATTGTTTGGCGTAAATACGTTAGGTACATCAACATAACAATCTTTGTTTACAAACACCGTATCTGTTGTAGCACAACCATCTATTGTAACCGTAGCTATATACGTACCTGGCTTAGTAACAACGAGACTTGAGGTTGTTTGGCCAGTGTTCCAACGCCATTTAGCATTAGCCACACTCTCATTTCTGTCATCTTTCAGCATTATTGGGTTTCCACCTGGACATATTGCAGTATCTGGACCAAGATATAATCCAGGAACATCAAACACATAGATAGTTAGTGATGCTGTTTTTTCTGGACAAGCTCTGAATTTAGCATCAAATCTTATATCCTTAGGCCCTATCCCTTCAAATGAGTGCATTATAGGATTAGCATTGGTCATTTCAAAACCCTCTGACATAGTCCATTTATTGCCAGTGTCGCCGCTAGTAGTATAGATAGCACTAATCGTAATAGCCTGACCACGACATATAGCTGTAACGTCTCCAGATACTTTAAGTGTCAACACACTGTTTGAGTCAACAACTATTGACTTAGTCATTGTATCGTAGCAATTCCTTCCTTTGGTGATGTTGTGTACTACCAAAGAGGTATTATAAGTACCCATGTTAGAGTACGAATGTACCACATTCATGTTCTGGTCTACCCTGCCATCAGCAAAAAACCAAGTGTAATCTAGTCCTGTACCTGTAGATGTATTAGTGAAGGTAACACTATCTATTTGACACAAGAATTTGTCAGGACTCATTGTAAAGTCCGCGTTCTGGAAGTGATTAAGATTCAACTGTACAATATGACTATCTACACAAGCAGTGTTTGTAGCATACAGCTTAATGAAATAAGTTGAACCAGTAGTGTTAGTATATACATGTATAGGATTAATTTGAGTAGACGTACCTCCGTCTCCAAAATCCCAAGTATATGTCAATTCTCCTGCTGGAGTTGAGGTGTTAGTTAGCATTATTGTATCGCCATTACATCCATAATTGATCAAAGTGTCGAATCGTGCATCAATAGGTGGCGCAGCCAAAGTAGCTATCGATGTGAGCGTAGCTGTACACACACCGGCTGTTCTTACAGTGAATGGAGTATAAACACCCTCACATAATGTAGATAAAGTTATAGTACTATCAGAGTTAATATAGAATGATAATGGTGTTTGTGCTACTCCATCTTTACTATATGTAACAGTATCTAACTGATCAGGGTGTAAACCGTCCAACTTAATCCAACCATCGCAAAAACCACATTTTGAAGGATTCTGACTAGTTACAGCAGTCAATGTAAATGGTGGGTCTACTAATGTTACTGGACCTATCGGATCAGAAGTACAATAGCCATATCTCACTACAATATTAGAATACACACCTGCTCTGAGGTTTGGAATCACAAAAGTCCCCCCTGGTGAAACTACTCCAATTATTGGTGGTTGAGGAATGCCATATTTATCATATGTTACTGTATCTATACCGCCTGCATTTAAGTTAGTTAGTAGTATTGAACCGTCGTTTTTACCACAATGACTAGGATGTATAGTATCAGCAGCCGGTAACAGCTTTGAAGGCACTACTAATCTGAATGTATCAAAAAGAGCACACTCAGTAGAAACAGAAGTGAAGATAGTAGATATATATACTCCAGGGCCAGGTAATGGACCAGGCTCAAACAAATCTGTAAATGCTACTGAATCCACATAAGTAGCTATAGTATCACTACCTACAGGCAACGCAGGATTTGAAACTTTAATAGTCCATGGCTGACCAGAACCACCTGGTATTAATCGAACCACAGCTTTTGAGATGCAGGTTGCCTCAGCAACTATTAAGTGATTTATAGTTGGAACAGGATAAATGCTTATTGTATATGCAATAGTATTATTGCCATTCAAAGGACAAGCGTCGTCTCGCAAATTCAAGAAGAAAGTGTAAACACCAGGTGTCATCAATGATGCATTACCACTGAAAACACATATTGGGTTAGGTGTACCATTGTTGGTAACAGAAAAACTCATACCTGTAGGCAATCCGGTAGCAGTACATGTTACATTGATTACTGCAGGGGTTGTAGTATCAGGTCTTGGGCGCATTGTAAGGGTAAAGGAACCATCATCCCCACAAACGTGAAATGCTCTAGGACCATCAACCTCTATAACACCACCTGTATCTACTGCGCCTACTGTAGGCGCATTTACTAAACAACCACGAACCAAGAACGTCATCTCACGTTGCATACTACCTACCATCATACCACCACGAAACTCTTTGATCTCATATACAACCACGCTTCTCTGTGTAAAATTAGGATTGAAGCATACTTGACCGTTTACAGGACTGAAGCTGAAACTACCAGCCACACATCTAAGTGGAGTAGTGGCAGAAACCGCAGTTACAGGTGGCGTCCATGCAGTACCAGTGTACGCTACATCTGCACCCGAAGTAGTACAGTTAGAAGTGGCATTCTTTGCTGGTATCAATTCAAATCTCAAGCTATCATCTTCTGGGTCAATAGCACCTGGCGTGTAACATATAGGTGTGTTGAGGCAGAAAAACGGAGTAGGTACTACAGTAAGACTAGGATTGGTATTATTATAAACCGTGTTATTTAACGTTGCGGTTAGTTCCATCAATGTCCCTCCAGCCCCTACTATGTTAGTGATGGCGGCTGCAC
>JBIKKS010000049.1:0-8595 GCA_044360235.1 Flavipsychrobacter sp.
CAGGGATACGAAATCATGGCAAAAATGATGCAGGGTACCAAGGAGCAGCAAGAAATGGCACAAGATGCTATGAACCGCTGGTGGTGGCCTTCGCTCATGATGTTTGGGCCACACGATAGTGAGTCGCCACATACGGGCGATGCAGTGAAGTGGAAAATCAAAAGACACTCCAACGATGAGCTCAGACAGAAGTTTATAGACAAAACTGTGCAGCAGGCAGAAGTGATAGGATTAACAATACCCGATGCAGACCTGAAATGGAATGAAGCCAAAGGCCATTATGACCACGGACCTATAGACTGGAATGAGTTTTATAGAGTAATAAGTGGAAACGGTCCGTGCAATAAACAGCGAATGGAACACCACAAGAGGGTACATGCCGAGGGTGCTTGGGTCAGAGAGGCAGCCGAGGCTTATAGATTGAGAAAAGAAAAAGAACTACTTCATTTATAAATTTTAATACTAATTGTTATGATTACAGATTCTCAGTTAGCGATTTGGGAGGTATTTATGCAGGCAAAGCCTGGTGCCAATTATATACATGCAGGTAGTGTACATGCATCAGACAAAAAAATGGCACTCCAAAATGCAAGAGATACCTACACCCGTAGAGGCGAAGGTACTAGTATATGGGTAGTGCCAAGTGATGCTATTGTGGCATCAAACCCCGATGATAATGATATGTTGTTCGATCCTGCCAATGATAAAGTTTACAGACACCCCACCTTTTACGTTATGCCCGAAGGAGCAAAGGCAATATAAAAAACATACTTTATGACAACAGAACAAGCTTTATATAAATACAGCCTGAGACTGGGCGACAATGCGCTCATACAGTCTTACAGGTTATCTGAGTGGTGTAGCAATGCACCACTACTGGAGGAAGATTTGGCTCTTACCAACTTTGCATTGGATATGATAGGCAGAGCGCAATTGCTCTTATCTTATGCTGGAGTAGTAGAAGGAAAGGGCAAAACAGACGATGACCTTGCTTACCGCAGATGTGAAAGGCAATTTACCAATACATTAATCTCTGAATTGCCCAATGGAGATTTTGCTTTCACAGTAGCTCGTTTGTTTTTTACTTCTGTTTATGAGTATTTTTTCTTTACAGAGTTGCAAAATAGTGCCGACGATACACTGAAAGCTATAGCCGCCAAAACACTAAAAGAAGTAAAGTACCACAAAGCGCATGCTACCGACTGGATGCTAAGACTAGGTGGTGGCACTGAAGAAAGTAACAGAAGGGTACAAGCTGCTGTTAATGCATTGTGGATGTATACAGGAGAAATGTTTGAAACAGACAAGGTAGATGCCGTACTGCAAGACTTGAACATTGCCGTAGATATGCCACCTGTAAAAGCAAAATGGAATACCTACATTCAGGAAGTGCTATTAGAGGCAGGATTGCTACTGCCTGCTGCAGACTATATGCAAACAGGTGGAAAAAATGGGGTGCATACAGAGTATCTAGGGCACATACTGAGCGAAATGCAATATTTACAACGCGCCTATCCCGATGCAACATGGTAAAGTTCGCATATAGTAAAGAAGATATTCTGCATCTGCTCATGGCTATACCTGACCCAGAAATTCCCGTGGTTAATATATATGAAATGGGTATGCTAAGAGACGTAGTACTGACAGAAGACGGCTGTGAGGTAATATTGACTCCTACTTATACAGGATGTCCGGCTATGGGACTCATAGAACAGGATATAAAAATGACCTTAAATAGTCATCACATACCCAATGTGCGTGTAAAAATGGTGCATGACCCCGCATGGACAACCGACTGGATGACAGAAATAGCAAAAGATAAACTAAAAAAATATGGCATCGCACCGCCATTACATTCGTCATGTGCACTAGATGTGTTTGGTCATAACATAATTCAGTGTCCACAGTGCCACTCTGGCGATACAGTATTACTGAGCCGATTTGGCGCTACTGCATGCAAGGCATTATACCAATGCAATAGTTGCCGCGAGCCATTTGAGTATTTTAAGTGTCATTAATATCAATCAATATGTACATACAACAGATTTATACCAATTGCCTGGCTCATGCTGCCTACTATATCGAGTCCCACAAAGAAGCGATGGTTATAGACCCCATGCGCAATCCTGAACCATACATGAAGCTTGCAAATGAGCGAGGTGCAACAATAAAGTATGTAGGCGAAACACACTTTCATGCCGACTTTGTTTCTGGTCATATAGATTTGGCAAATGATACAGGTGCTACCATAGTTTTTGGGCCTGGGGCTACACCGGGCTACAAAGCTTATATAGCTGAAGATGGTGAACTATTGCATGTAGGAAAACTAAAAATAGAAGTATTACATACTCCTGGACACACAATAGAATCAATCTGCTTTTTGCTTTATAACGAAGCTGGTGAGCAATATGCTGTGTTTACAGGCGATACTTTGTTTGCGGGCGATGTAGGACGACCAGATTTACTCAGCGGCAATTTGCAAAAAGAAGAGTTAGCCGCTATGCTCTATGAGTCATTGCAAAAGCATATTAAAACACTTCCAGATGAAACGATTGTATATCCCGGTCATGGTGCAGGATCGGCATGCGGAAAGAACATAAGCGCTAAATCTAGCACCACAATAGGAGAGGAGAAATTGACTAATTATGCATTGATAATCAATGACAAAAATGAGTTTATTACTGCTGTTACTTCAGATTTACCAGTACCACCTGCCTATTTCTTCAAAGATGCATTCATAAACAAGAATGGTTATGAGTCCTATGAAGATGTAGTGAAGAAAAATGTCAATGCATTATCGGTCCGTGAGTTCAGAGAGGCAACAGAGAAAGGCGCTGTAGTTTTAGATACTCGCAATCCTATGGATTTTGCCGCAGGATTTGTCGAAGGTGCCATCAACATTGGTCTCAATGGTGATTTTGCGGTGTGGGTAGGAACTCTAATTAGTGCTGATGCACAACTTCTTCTGGTGACAGAAGTAGGTAAAGAAATAGAAGCGGTTGAAAGGTTGGCAAGAATTGGATTTGAACACGTAGCAGGGTATCTACAGGGAGGAATGACCTCTTGGTTTGCTGCAAATATGCAATATGATAAGGTAATTACATTTGCAGGTAATGAATGTGCATCACTTATAGAAACAGAAGAATATCAGCTACTGGATGTGCGCAACAGAAGAGAGGTGGCTAAAAACAGGGTTGTCGGTTCAGTTCATATTCCGTTGAATATGCTGACATCACAGTACACCACAATAGATCAAAATACAAAATGGCTCATTTATTGTGCCGGAGGATACCGGTCTATGGTTGCAGCTTCTTTCCTCAAATCTAAAGGATTTCACTTTGTAGCTAGTGTAGAAGGTGGTATGAAAGAGCTGTTGATACAGGCACCACAGTTGATAGCAGAAGAATTGGAAGTAGGGGATTAATAATTGTTTCCCGACTGAACAAAATGACTTAAGTGATATAATGTTTCATTTTATGTCAATGTAATAGTTAGTGGAATATCTAGCTTTACTGATTGCTAATTATTCTTGGCAAGACTGGTCACGTACTTGGCGATTTACTTCGAAAGTAGTGCTTTCTGGGGCAGTTTTAAGTTATTTTGCGGATTAAGCATTCTTACTATTATAATTTGTAAGTAGTTTTAACACAGAAAAACAACTTACAGACAATAGTATTATAAAGATGCAAAGATTATTGCTAAATTTGTAGTCTACATCACACATCATGAAGCTCAGACACATACTTACAGCATTATTTATATTCTTCAGCTTTGCAGCGCAAGCGCAAGTTGACGAAAAACCAGTTCCTGTGCCTGCCGAAGTACCAACGGAGGCACCGGCGCCACCTACACCAGAAAGCACACCAGTAGAAAAATCAAAAAAAGACAAAAAAAGAGAAGCTAAAGAAGCCAAAGCTGCTGCTAAAGAAGCACAAAAAGCTGAGGAAGCCGCTAAAAAAGAAGCTGAGCTAGCTGCAAAAAAGGCTGCTGAAACCGCTAAAAAAGAAGCTGAAGAAGCTGCTAAAAAAGAAGCCGAAGTAAAAAAAGCTGAAGAAAAAATAGAAGTAGTAGAAGAAATCAAGGAAGAAGAAGTTGTAGAAGAACCAAAGAAAAAGAAAAGAAAGAAAGCAGCTAAAACCGAAGAACCAGAAGAACAAGCTCCTGAGGTGCAAGAACAACCTAAAGAAGTAAAACCTCAAACCCCATCCGATGATAGTCGTAAGCCCATTATCATAGTGCCTCCTCGTTTGGTAGACCCTACTAAGATGACAGATAAGGATATCATATTAGGTAATGCTAAACATGATGTGGTTTTAGTGACTATGGAAGGTAAATGCCCCACTGGCACCACACCTATGGGTATCACTAATAAAACCGGTGATAAAGTAATAATGGCAAAAGTAGATATTGTAATGACCTACAATGACAGGGTAAGCAAAAAACCGATGTTAGTAGATCTACTAGGTGCAGGCGAAACTCGCTTTTTGGGTTGTACTGGTTGTAGTCAAAAACTGACTAATGTTACATGTTCTGGCTTCAAAATAGTAGCTGCCAAATTCAAAGAGTAACTTATCATTTGCCACTTATTATTTCCCCATCGGCCATTTCTATTATTCTGTCCGATCTTTTGGCAAAGTCTTCGTCGTGTGTCACAGCTATAATAGTTTGTCCATATTCCTTAGATAGCTGACGGAATAAATCAAATACAATACTCGTATTCTTCGAGTCAAGATTACCTGTCGGTTCATCGCCCATTATTATGGCGGGGTCGTTTATCAGTGCTCTGGCTATAGCTACCCGCTGCTGCTGCCCGCCCGATAGTTTTCCTGCTTTTTTCAGTGCTTGCTCTTCTACCCCAAACATTTTCAGCTTTTCATATGCCTTTTCTTCTATCTCTTTATGAGATGTTTTGCCCAAACGTAATGCAGGTATCATCACATTTTTCAAACAACTGAAGTCTGGTAATAAATAATGAAACTGAAATACAAAACCTATCGACTCATTCCTAATCCTTGCCAGGTCATTAAGAGATTTTCCGGTAGTTGTAATTCCATTAATTTCTAGTGTTCCGTCATAGTCAGTATCCATCGTAGACAATACATACAGTAGAGTAGACTTGCCGCATCCCGACTTGCCTACAATAGATACAAATTCCCCCTTATCTATTGATACATCTATGTTTTTCAGCACCTGCATAGTTACAGGGTCATGAAAATACTTTGTGATACCATTTGCCTTTAGTGCCAGATTGTTCATTATCCACGTATTATAGTTACTGGGTCTACTTTCGATGCTTTTCTTGCCGGGAAATATCCCGCTGCTATGGTTGTTATTACCCCAAATGACAATGCTTGTAAGTAGTGGGGTAGGTAAAAAGACATAGGCAGATACTTCAATGTACCAGCACCAATATAGATTTTAGATACTAATAAAGTAAGTGAAAACCCGAAAATGATGCCTACAATGCCGCCCATGATACCTATGTATACTGCTTGTTGTAGAAATATACTTGTTACCGCACCTCCCGAAAATCCCTGTGCTTTTAGTATAGCGATTTCTTTTATCTTTTCATATATAGTCATATTTAGGATGTTGTATATCCCAAATCCCGCCACCAGAAGTATTACACCTATTACAGAGTTTAGTATCACCGCTCTTACTTTAAAACCTGCTTTCAGTTGTTCATTTGCTTTCACCCAGTCCTCAGCTTTGTACCCTGTTATGGTTTCTATTTGCCGTGCCACAGCAGGTGCATTATTGTAGTTGATAAGGTTAATTTTTATTTCAGTTACATAACTCCGGTCTTTGCCTAGCAAGCTCTGCACCTGCGCTATGTTAGCAAATGATTTAGTCTCATCTACCTGCTTTACTGTAGTTGCAAAGATGCCCACTATACGCATTATCAGCAGATTGCCACTCCCAGATCTTACTGTTATGTTATCTCCCACATGCAGACTTAGCTTATCTGCTATACCTTTTCCAATCAGTATACTGTTATGTATTCTGTTCAGATCCAGTAAGTTACCACTTATCATATTACCTTTTACATCAAACATTTTGTCTTCTTGCTCTATCTGCACACCTGCCACATTTCCTGGCAGTTCCACACTACCGCTGGTATAAATTACATTGCCCGTTACTTGTGGGGTCACTGCCGATACCTCAGACAATCTACGTATCTGATCTACTATCCCAAACGGATTTGTTATTCCCTGCGATTGACGAAGTTGTTTTGGGTTTATGAGTATTTTCTCCGATTCATCTTTGATAAACGTTAGCATCATATGATTATCGGCTACCTTATTTTCATTATACAATTTTATGTGGGGCGTATTGGTAAATGACATTTTCTCAAAATAGTCATTCGTACCCTTCATCAGCGATTGCATAAAAATGAACATAGATATCCCAAACATCACCCCCAGCGATGCTACTACTGTTTGTTTCTTCCTGGAAGTGAGGTAGGTGAATGCTATTTCTGTATTTACACTAATTTTCATTTTTTCGCAGGGTTTTTACTATTTCATTTTTACAATCTTGTCACTTTCACTGATGCCTGTCAGTACTTCTATCCAGTCGTCCGATACTATGCCTGTTGTTATAGTTGATGTGTCGATTTGTTCTCCTTTTTTCACCAGCACTTTATTGCCCTGCATCACATACATATGTGGTATCAATATGGTAGCTGCTTTTTTGTTAGTTATTATGTTGGCTTGCAGCTGGGTACCAGATATTATACCATTGGTTGCACGGGTAAATCTTGCTTCTACCTTGTATGACTGTGACGTTTCATTAAAGTGTGGATACACTTTGTATACCACTGCCTCAAATGTCTTGCCCTTGTCAGTATTCAGTTCTACTAATACCTGCTGTCCTTCTTTTATCTTGCCTATACTACCTTCATCTATATCCAGGTATATTACCATCGAGTCCGGATTACCTATCTGTGCTACTTTGTCGCCTCTGCGCACCAGATCTCCTTGTTTTTTGTATACCTGATATACTTTTCCTGCACTTATAGCCGCAAGTTCATAATATTTATTACCTGCTTGTGCATTTTGTAGCTGCGACCTCGAATTTGCATATTCCTGTCTAGCTTTGTCAGCCGTAGCTCTGTAGCTTTCATTTAGTGCCTTATAAGAGCTCAGTGAAGATTTGTAGATAACTATTGCATTATCTAATTCCTGTTTCGATACAGACCTTGTTGTATATAGCCGCTCAAAACGGCTCATATTTATAGAGTCTGTTTGCATTTTAATTTTGGCTGCATCTATTTGTGCCAATATCTGCTGCAATGCTGGCGAAGTACTAGATGTATTCATCTGTGCATATGAAACATTTGTCTCTGCAATTTGTACTTGAGTATTTTGCTGCCTATTATCTAGTCTGAACAAAATTTGTTTTTCCGCTACAATATCATTCTCTGATATGTAGCTTTTGAGTATAAACCCATCTGATAGCGAAGTAACTATGTAAGCATCCCTAGGTTCTACGCTGCCCGATGCAAATACTGCTTCTGTTACTGGTCCTTTTTTAGGTAGTACTTCATCATATTTTGGTTTGCACGACGACTGTAGCAATGCCACCACAGCCAAAAGATATAAGTAGTTTGTTTTCATTTTAGAAAGTTAGTTGGCGTATTTTTAAATTATATAATTGTACCAGCATCTCCGATAGGCTATTAAGGTATTGGTTTTGATAGCTTATATACTCCGAAAAAGCTCTGAGTTTATCTTCTAGCGACGCCAACCCTTCTTCATGCCTCAAGCTTATATGTGTATAGTTGTCGTAAGATAAATTCATGATGCTTTCTGCTTTTTCCAATAGTTGTTTCGCTTTGGTATATGATAATTTTAGGTTTTCATCGTTTATTGCCGACTGTCTTTTTGCTTGTTCATAGTCTGCCGTACTTTGTTCATAGGTTAGTTTGTTTCTTTGCGATTGTAGCCACCTATTACCTCCATTAAATATACTCCAAGAAGCCTTCAATGACCAGAAACGGGCAGGAAACCACTGCGGTCCTCCACTTTGCAGTGGTCTGAATTCATTATCATTTTGCTGGGTGTTATTGCTATAGGTCATACTTAGGGTAGGGTATATGCCGGCATTAGATGCTTTGTATTTGTTGTGGTTTAATACCCACTGTTGGTATGCTAGTTTTACAGTAGGGTCTTCAGCAAAAACAACATTCGATGGGTCATTGTTAGGTTTGTTACTCAATGTCTGTGTTATCTCCATCGAGTCTGCTACAGACAAACCCAACAGCGATTTTAATTGATTTCTTGTAGTCCTCAGCTGATAGTAGGCAGTTATTACAGTTTGTTTGGCTCTTTCACTATTCAGCATGGCTATATCTTTATTGGGTAGGCTAACTGTTCCTTCTTCATACTTGTTGTTCACAGATAGAAGTATCGAGTCCGCCACGTTGGCACTTTTTTGGGCCAATTGTAGTGCTTGTTCATTGAGCAGATAGGCATAATACTGTGCCGCTATTTGCTGATAGGTATTTTTTTTAGTGTTAGCTACAGCTACTTTATTAAGCTCCTCAGTTTCTTTCGCTATTCTTATGTTGTGCCACGATTGTAGATTCACCAG
>JBIKKS010000050.1:0-8578 GCA_044360235.1 Flavipsychrobacter sp.
CACCTCAAATCTACCGTTGCTAGGGTTAGGGTATACTCTTGTCCCATCGTGCTCAGTTATTTCTGGTACGCTCAGCGCAGTACACATACTATCTATATAGTTTTTCATGTAGGAATATTGCCCACAACGATTGATGTTAGGTTCTGCATAAATGCAATTAGGATTTGCTAAACCTGAACATTGTGGATGGTACAATTCTCTGGTCATATCCCATGCGCCACTAGTATCTGGGGAAAACAACAAACTCTTATCAAACCCAAACATCCATGGTCTAAAAGCATCACCCTCAAAACCATATAAATAGTACTTGTTATTACATTCCAGAAAACCATGATAATGACTTATCAAATTTCTGAACCATTCTTTCCAAGTTGCTCCGTTATCAGTAGAATACACCAACCCCGACTCATAATAACCTACAAGCAAGACTATAGTATTATTGCCTAAATACTGCAACTGATTGATAGAGTTGTAATAATCATGGGCAGAGGTAGGATGATAACGTGTGGCAACATAAAAAGAAGTATCCTCTACCCAAATCACGCCTCTATCTCTTGACTTATACAATCTGGTAGGAGAGCCTATATACCGCAACCCAACTAGAGTATACCACAAATCTGGCTGTACTATATCAAAATCTCTGATGTACTCAGACGTGTCTGTAGATGTAAAATTTGCAAACTGTGTCAACCCACTCCCCGTCTGGAAGTATAAATGACGCTTACCCGCCACTATTGTAGTGTCACCTACATAGGTATAAAAGGTAGAATCGCACGTATTATACTCTCGCTGCGCTAATGCAGTACTCACAAAAAAACAAACAACAAAGGATAGGGTAATGATTTGCTTCATATACAACAATTTATATGGCTTAATATAAAGTAAAACAAACACCAAATATCATGCCAATGACACTCAGAACCATTCATTATCTCCATTTTGTAATTTTGGTTTTCCCCTTTTAAAACTCATCTACGAAATGCAGTATTTCTCTTTAACATCAAAAATATTTAATCTGTCAGAAGAGGTTAACTGCTCCCCCTTTGGTCAAAGTCTGGATAAGACAAAAACAGCGTAGGTGAAATGTACCATTTCAAAAAGGAGAAAAATGTTTTGCATAACTAGATGTTGAGTTGTGAACATCACCATAAATATTTTACGCTAATAAGGCTTCCTGCTTTTGTATTGCCAGTAAGACAAAGAACTGGTACTCGATTCTTTGGAATTCACTAAAATTCTAAACAGTTCTTTTAAAGGTGTGATTATTAATGAATCAACAATTCCCGATAGTCACATTAGTTACGATCACGATTGTGCCTTACCTACCCATCCGCGCAAAAAAAGAGATTGCTCCCTGCAGCGCGGAGAATTCAATACAAAACCTGCAAAAATGATTTGCATTGATAACAACCTATACTAAAAAAGCCAAATCATAAACCTGCGAAACCGCCTACCCCGAAAAAATAGGGGTAATAGCTGTTAAGCCATTACCCCCATATTCAATATTCATTATTTACTCTATTACTGCTGATATACCAGTCTTACCATTTTGCTGCTACCGTCTGCACCATTGAAGCGCAACATGTAAACACCGTTTGTAAGACCTGCTGGCATTGAAATACCTGTAGTACCTGCTTTCGCTTCGTACTGCTGTAGCTCTTTGCCATCTATTGTATATATCACCACTTTACCTGCCACATCTGTAGTCAGATTGATAGCGCCAGTTGTAGGGTTTGGAGATACAGTGAATACACTGTTGTCGCCATCAGTACCTTCTGTCATGCCCGGACGAGCACAAGAGTTTACAGTTACTACTGTTACGCTTGTACAACCCGCTGCTCTATGGTAGGTAATATTTGCAGTACCCACGTTTGTACCTGTTACTACACCCGTGCTCATGCCTACACTAGCTGTAGATGAGTTGCTACTGCTCCATGTACCTGCTCCTGCTGCGTTGCTCAGGGTAGTAGTAGCTGTTCTGCACACGCTAGCAGTACCACTGTTAGCACCAGGCATAGCATTTACTGTTACCTCTGCGGTAGAAGCACATCCTACTGCGTTGGAGTAACTGATAGTAGCCAATCCTGCTGCAACACCTGTTACCACACCACCAGCTGTTACTGTAGCTAACGACAGAGTAGCACTGCTCCATGTACCTCCACTTGTACTGTTGGCGAGGGTAGTGGTACCAGCTATACATATGTTTCTTACACCACCACCTATTGGTGCCGGTACTTGATTCACCGTTACTATCGCTGTTCTGCTACAAGTAGTAGGCAAGGTATAGGTAATATTTACCACATTAGCAGCACTTGAATTCAGGATTATTGCTGTTACCAAACCAGAAACTGGATCTACCGATGCTTTAAGTGGGAAGGCACTCGTCCATGTTCCACCAGCTGGTGAGCTGGTAAGTGTTGCTGTTTCGGTAGGGCACAAATCAACTGGTACTATTACCGATGGTAATGGATTAACCGTAACAGTCTGTGTCACAAAACAAGTAGCATTTGCAGTAGAACGGTAAGTAACAACCGCAGTACCCACACTCACACCTGTAACAAACCCACTGGCTGCTAAAGAGGCTACTGCAGGATTGCTGCTGCCACTCCATGTACCACCAGTACTTGACAATAGGCTTGTCTGTGTCAAACAAACATTAGGGTTGCCTGTGATTGCAGCTGGAGAAGCTACTGTTACTACTGTCGTTCTTACACAACCTGCACTTATAGTGTAGCTGATGGTTACTGTTCCACCACTTATTGCAGCCAGCACACCGCTCGATGCATCGATGGTAGCACGTGCCGTGTTACTGCTGCTCCATGAACCGCCAGATGTAGCATTACTTAGTGTGATACTGCTACCAGAACATGGGCTAGAAACACCCGTTGTTGCCGCTAATCCTGCATTTACTGTAAGCTGCGTTATGGTACGACATCCTGCTGCGTTGACATAGGATATATTTACTGTGCCTAATGAAACACCGGTTACAATACCTGTTGCTGATACCACTGTAGCTCTTGATGGAGTGCCACTGGTCCATGTGCAGCTAGGTATAATGCCACCCAGATTTAGCTGAGAACCTATACATATTATGCCACTGCCTGTGTATGCTGCCGGAGCAGCGTTTACAGTTACTGTAGCAGTAACATTGCCACCACCGCTGAACGTATAAGTAACAGTAGTAGTACCTGCGGCTACGCCGGTTACCACACCTGTAGTTCCTATTGTAGCTATTGCTGCATCAGCAGTACTCCATGTACCACCAGCTGTTGCATTAGCAAGGTTTGTTGTTGCACCCGCACACATTACACGTGTACCTGTAATAGGAGTAGTAGCTGCCGATACAGTTACTGCTACAGTAGTAGTAACCATACCACAAGTATTAGACCTGTTGTAGCTGATAGTGGCAATACCTGCGCTTGCACCAGTTACCACACCAGAAGCATTAATAGACGCTATAGTACCGCTACCAGACAACCATGTGCCAGCAGCAGGGGTTGCAGTAAGGGTAGTAGTAGTACCTGCCGATAGTGTAGCTGTACCTGTTATAACTGCTGCTACAGGTAGTGCATTAACCGTCACCACTCTGGTAGCAGTAGCACTGCCGCAAATGTTGGTAACGTTGTAGCTGATAGTAGATGTACCTGCTGCTACACCTGTTACTATACCTGTAGTAGCATCTATTGTAGCTGCGCCAGTGTTGGTGCTGCTCCATGTGCCACCAGAGGTAGTATTGGTAAGGGTAGTAGTAGCGGATGCACACACTGTAGCTGTGCCTGATATAGTACTAAGTGATGGTGCATTAATTACAGATATAGGGAATGTAGCAGTAGATGTTCCGCAACTGTTGGTCATTCTATAGCTTATAGTATATGCACCTGCTGCCAAACCTGTTACCAGACCTGCAGTTGAAACTGAAGCTCCTGTTGCATAGCTGCTGCTCCATGTACCGCCCGTTACTGTACTAGTTAAGGTAGTAGTAGTGGTGCGACAGATAGTTGATGCACCAGATATAGTACCAGCATCAGGAAGTGCTAAAACATTTACCACTCTTGAAGCAGCTACGCTACCACAGCCACCAGTTACCAGGTAACTGATAGTAGTAGTGCCTGCTGCAACACCGCTCACTATACCTGTGCTGCCTATAGTAGCCACATCGGTATCGGTGCTGCTCCATGCGCCGCCTGTCGTAGGAATGGTAAGGGTGATATTGCTACCAGCACACACAGATGTAGGACCTGATATAGTGCCCACTGTTGGTACCGAAGTGATAGTAACCGAATGAGTAGCATCAGCTGTACCACAACCGTTGATAACTCTGTAAGTCATAATAACAGTGCCTACCAAAGTTGCTGTAACAACACCTTCGCTACTGATAGTAGCAAATGATGGCGCACCGCTTATCCAAGAACCACCTGTGCCGGTAGAGCTCAGTGATATAGTAGTGCCAGTACACATAGCAGAAGAACCACTGATGGTGCCAGCTACAGGTAGCGGATTAACAGTGACATCTTTAGTAGCAGTAGCTGTACCACAACTATTGCTCACCACATAACTGATGGTAGTAGTACCTTCAGCCACACCAGTAACAATACCTGTGCTACCTACGGTAGCGGCACCAGCGTTAGTACTACTCCAAGTACCACCTGATGTAGTATTGGTAAGGGTAATAGTGCTGCCTGCGCATACAGAAGAACCACCACCTATAGTACCTACACCCACTGCTGGGCTAATAGTAATAGCGTGTGTAGCCGAAGCTAGACCGCAACTATTACTGATGAAATAACTGATAGTGATGCTACCAGCAGCTACACCGGTAACCACGCCAGAAGTATTAACGGTAGCAAAAGAAGGATTGCTGCTCACCCATGTGCCACCACTTACTGATGGTGTAATGGTAGTAGTAGTACCTTCGCACAGCACACTAGCACCAGAAAGTGAACCTGCAACAGGATCTGGATTGACTGTGATGTCCTTAGTAGACGTAGCAGTACCGCAACTGTTAGTTACTGTAAAACTAATGGTAGTGGTACCTGCTGCAACACCAGTAACAATACGTGTACTGTTGTCGATGGTAGCTGCAGAAGGATTAGAGCTAGTCCAAGAACCGGCAGCAGAGATAAATGGCATTGTGATGGTATTGCCTTCGCACACAACAGAAAGACCACCTATAGTGCCAGCATTAGGTAAAGGATTAACCGTTACAACCTGTGTAGCAAAAGTAGTACCGCAGACGTTAGTCATGCGATAGCTGATGGTTGCATTACCAGCACCTACACCAGTTACAAGGCCAGAAGCATCAATTGAAGCTGCTGCTGCATAGCCGCTGCTCCATGTACCACCGGTAGTAGTGTTAGATAACGTTGTAGTAGTACCTTCACACAAAGAAGCTGTGCCAGTAATAGTACCAGCATCTGGTATGGTCATTATAGTAATATCTCTGGTGGCTACTGAAGTACCACATTCATTAGTAACAGAATAACTGATAGTGGCAGAACCTACGGATACACCAGTCACCACGCCCGCTCCGCTTACAGATGCTGCATCGCCGCTGCTGCTCCATGAGCCACCAGTAGTACTGTTAAACAATGTAAGTGTAGATCCGGTACATACTGTAGAAGAACCAGTGATAGTACCAGCATTAGGTAAAGGATTGACAGTAATAACTTGTGTAGCAAAATCTGTACCGCAGCTATTAGAAACAGCATAACTAATAACTACAGTGCCTGCAGAAACACCAGTTACTTCACAATAGTAACCATAAGAAGTTACAGTAGCATTAGTATTGCTTGCAGACCAAGTACCGCCACTAGTACCTGATTGGTACATATAATCCGTATTACCAACACAAACATTAGAAAAACCATATACATAATCAACATTAGGCAAAGGATTAACTGTTGCGGTAACAATGGCAGGAGACGGAGATGGGCAACCAACATTGTAGGCGGTTACAGAATAAGCACCTGCATTTGCAAGAGCAGCGCTAGAAATAGTTGGATTCTGCAAAGTAGATAAGTATCCTGCAGGTCCTCTCCATTCGTAAGTAACAGAAGAAGGAGTAGCTGATGCAGTAAAATTCAATGCACTACCTACGCAAGCAGAACCAGCTGTAGCAGTAGGAACTGAAGGAATAACACTGGCAGGATTAAGATATATGTATACTGTATCTGGTATTATACCTACTCCAGTACCAATGGCTCTCAATCTTACAAGAGTAGTAGTAGTAGTAAGCGAAACTGTTGAGCCTGTGGAAGATGATAATGTTTCTCCAGAAAGAGAAGTCCAAGACCAAGATGACACATCTGGATTACTAACACTTACAGATGTAGAAGCATGTTGGCAAATCGAAGCAGTATCGCCAGATTCCAGTTCATGTAAAAATGTAGTATCGCCTGTAACTGACCAACCAGAAGAAGTAGACAATAATGCTGGTAAGAAATCAGAACCATTGAGTACATAAGTAAATTTTATTATTGTGCTATCACCAGCAGCAATAGTTGGTCTTTTGAAGACAATACCAATTCCAACATCACCATTATAATTTCCAGAGTAAACATAACCAGAAGCACCTGAATAAATTGTGCTCAAAGCAGGAGAAGGAGGCCATGAAGGCATGATAAAACCTTTTGCATTGGTATCTAATGAACCCAATCCAAGATACGAACCGTAAGTAGTTCCAGTTGCAGTAACTAATGTAGCATCAAATGCATTGGGGCGTTGGTAAGCAATAGTATTATTGGTACTGTAACTACCGCCAGTTGGTACTTCCTGATCAGGATCGACCCCTCTAAGGTAATAGACATTATTGAGGGCAGAAGAAGTAGTATTTTTTAAAATTACCTTACAAACGAAGAACAAATTTGCTGTATCGAAAGAAGTAATTTGTTTTATTGATAATCCCGATGGATGTGTTCCTTCCCAAACTGCGTATCTTGTAGATGCATCATTTTCCACATAAGTGATTCCACCTAAAGAAGGACTGTTACCGTTATTCTGAGTTACCTTATTACCGTCTACTTCTATAATCCAACCTTCGTAAGGAGAACCTGGCAAAAAGTAATCCCCAACATAATTCGGAGTACCTACAGACCAGCCATCTCTAGCAGGATCGGCAACAAAACCTAGGTTAGTGCCGCTGGGACCTGTAGAACTAGTACAGGTATTAAACACACCAGAACCGCCTCTGGGGTGGTAGCCAGATGGGGCAGCAACACTTGAGCCATAAGAGCCTAAAGAGTTGATACCTACCTCTATATAATTGCCTTTCAAAAAGGCGTTACAGCCCGTAAGCTGTGCATCAGACTTAACTGATGCAAGTAGCTGTACTAAAAGCACAGGTACTATTTTAAGTATACCTCGAATATTCATAAAAATTTGATTTTATTCTTGATGAGATTAGATGATTTTATTACTAACTACTTTTTGATACCCTGCGTGGCGTTGTTACCTGTAGATACCTTAGTATTTATAACCCTTTTAAAAGGTATACTTTTGATAGCCGAAGTACTTTTTTCCCAGAAGATATTGAGATTGTAATCACCTGCAGATAAGTTAGAAATATTTATTTTAGGCTGGTGATTGTGGTTACGTGCTTTTGATATCCAGTTAGCTTTTACTTTTCCATTTGCATCTACTAATTGTACCGAAAACAATGTAGGTTCTGCTGTATTCAATGTAAGATCAAGAATATTGTTATCAGCAGACTGCGAATAAGAATAATTCACATTGATGTGTTCTTGGGGGGCATTGGCACCTTTTGCTTTGTTGCTATAGTCAGCATCAAAATGACCAGATGTCACATTGCTACCCGCATTGTAATTTGCGTTTGCAGGATTTACGTTCAGATCAGAGGCTGAACTCTCGCCCCCTGTCTGTTTACCGACTCTACTGCCGGGGTTAGGAGATGCAGATTGTTTTCCCTCGCTTACCTTGGGTGTTGACGCTGGTGCCTGTGCACCATACATAACCTTCTTGGTAATACTTTGAGCGGACAATCCACTGCTTGATAGCGACAACGCTATGATTGCTACTAATGGAACAGATGTCTTCATAAATGGATTTTTAAAGATTACAGATTCTTGATTGCCAAGGTTATGTATAAACAGTTATTGGCAGAACACAGCTATGCTCATTACACAAAACTACTAATTATAGTAGCTTATCCTAGAATATAACGAAATTATTTTAGATTTTTATTATCTTATTTCGTTTTATAGTTTATATATGTAATCCGCTAATTAATGGGAGTTAATAGCTAGTGAATATAATTTTATCCTTATTGTTATTGTGTTGTTCTAAATGCAAAAAAATAACTGTTAATTAAAGAAGCAGTTGCTCGCATGTGCATCACTGTGGTTAAACCCTTTAATGACCTTTACACTAAATACTTGAGCGGTTGAATTTCAATAGAATTTATAGAAGCCGCCGTTGCAAATTTGTCCTTGAATCTGAAAAGCAGAATAGACCATCTTACTTAGTTCATGCAAATTTGAAATTGCAAATGACGTAACATTAGAAATATCGCATAACGTTAAAAACACTTCACAAGCGAAGTCTGTTTTCGACTCAATATATA
>JBIKKS010000051.1:0-8569 GCA_044360235.1 Flavipsychrobacter sp.
TCTTTGCTGAAAGTAATTCCACGTAGCAAGGACGATACTAACAAAGGAAATATATACCATTATTTATCCAATGCTTATTTCGGTTCTAATACCGAAAAAGGTACCACATTCGCTCAGCAAGGTTCAGACTTAGCTATTAAACTGGGTTGGAAACAAGGAATCATTAAGCTGTGTAATACTATGGGAAACTATAGCAGCATTAAGCGCGACTACCCCAAAGCAATAGAGTATTACCTCAAAAGTCTTAAAGCCGCTGAAGAAACAAATGATAAAAGAAATCAGACGGTAGCTCTCAAAAACATCGCCAATGTTTACTCTTACAAAACACGCGATTACCCAAAAGCGATAGAGTATTACCAGCGTTGCATACGCATAGCAGAAGATTTGGGCGACTCCAGAGAAATGGCTGATTTATATAGTGAAATAGGAAGTGTATACCATGTACGCAGAGATTATGCCAAAGCCGTAGAACAATACAAAATGGCCATGGGCAAAGGTGAATCGGCAGGAGATAAAAAAATAGTAGGCGAAAACCTGGCAAACATCAGTGCAGTCTACAACAGCCAAGCCAATTACCCACAAGCATTAGAATATGCTTTACAATCTCAAAGATTTTATGAAGCTGCTAATGACAAAAAAGGTATTGCCAATGCACTAAATAAAGCAGGACTCATTTACAACAATCAGAAAGATTTCACCAAAGCGCTGGATAATTTTCTGAAATCGTTAAAAATAGCTGAAGAAGGCAACCGAAAAGACATGATAGCTGAAAACCTGCAAAATGCAGCCGATGTGTACATAAACATGGGCGACTATCCACGTGCATTACAGTTTGCTCAGCGTGCTTTGCAAATAGCTGAGGCTTCTGGCGACAAATCATCAATTGGTACCAACCTTGCATATATAGGTAAATGCTATTATGAACTAGCTGAGAATAAATCTAAAACACAAGTACCAGACTCGCTCACTGCACTTAGTGTGCCTGTACGCTTGCAGCGTGCGTTTTATTACCTCGACAAAGCTGTAGATGTACTGAAAGAAGTAGGTGACTATACACAGCTGGAGGACACGTACGAAGTATTATCTAAAGTTCAATACCTACAGGGTGACAAAGAAGGCTCAAGAGAGAGCTTCAAACAACACAATGCCTATCTGGAAAGCATGTACAATCAGGACAAAAGCAATGAAATAGCCCGAAAAGACATGCAATATGTGTTTAACAAAAAACAAGAAACACTAAAGCAGGAAAGCCAGCAAAAAGAAGTGGCAATGCAAAAAGAAATGGAGATCAATGCCCTTCGTCATGAATATGAAATGAAACAAGCCGCAGCAACATCTGAAAAAGAAAGAGAGCAGCTGCGACTAGAAGAAGCGATGAAGCAAGGGCAAATAACAATGGAATATGAGCAAAAACAAGCCAGTCTTGAAGCAAAAGCTGCTATAGCAAAGGCTGAGTTGGAAAAAACCAATGCGCTCAACGAAATTCAGATGAAACAAGCCAAAAAAGAAAGAATTTTCTATCTGCTAGGGTTGCTGATGCTGGGTGTAATGTCTATCGTGTGGTTCAACCGATTCACTATGATGAAGAAAAATAAACTACTTCTGGAAGAAAAAAATAAACAGATTGCCGCTGAAAAAGAAACTGCCGACATAATGAGAGAGCGTGCTGAAAGCTCTGAAAAATTCAAACAACTGTTCCTCGCAAATATGAGTCATGAAATACGCACTCCTATGAATGCTGTGAGCGGAATGACAGAAATATTAATGCAAAAATCACCCCGACCCGACCAACAAAGTTACCTACAGGCCATAAGCAAGTCGGCTGATGTTCTGCTGCATATAATCAACGACATACTGGACCTTTCTAAAATAGAGGCCGGAAAAATGGAACTTGAAAAAATAGACTTCTCATTATCTGATACACTCAATCAAGTTAAAGACACCCTCACTCACAAAGCTGATGAAAAAGGTCTGCAGATCAATATGGATATCCATGGCGATGTGACAGATGTAGTAGTAGGTGATCCTTTCAGGCTCAATCAGGTACTCATTAATCTGGGAGGCAATGCTATCAAATTCACAGAAAGGGGTGGCGTGCACCTGGAGCTGAAAACAGAAAAAACTGAAGATGACTACGTATGGATTAAGTTCTCCATCGTAGATACAGGCATAGGTATACCCAAAGACAAAATTGGCAACTTGTTTGGCAACTTCTCGCAAGTAAACAGTTCAGACACCCGTAAGTATGGTGGCACAGGACTAGGACTTTCAATATCAAAACAATTGGTAGAACTGCATGGCGGTACAATATCAGTGGACAGTACATTGGGTAGCGGCACTACTTTCTACTTCACTATCAAGTACCCTAAAGGTTCGCCAGAGCTACTAGAAAAACGACTACAACAAGAGAAAAAAGCAGATGGCAGTGTGCTAAACGGTCTAAAAGTACTCGTGGTAGACGACAATGAATACAACAGAATTGTAGTAAATGAAACACTGGAACTAAAAGCAGATCTGGAAATAGATAATGCAGTAAACGGTCAGGAAGCTGTAGATGCCGTGCGCAAAAAACACTATGACGTAGTACTTATGGACGTACAAATGCCTGTGATGAATGGACTAGAAGCCACAAAGGCTATACGTCTGCTTAACTCCAAGCATAAAGATGTAGCAATAATAGCCCTTACAGCCAGCACACTTCGCATAGATATTGATAAATGCATAGAAAGCGGAATGAACTCTTATGTACCAAAACCATTCAAAGCTTGGCAACTGATAAACACTATGGCCGATGTAACCGGCAGAATAAAAGGTGTAGAATATAAAGGCTCAGGAAAAAAACCTAAACAACAAATAATGAACGACAACAGCAATATACCACCTATGGCATCACTACCCGTTACAGACCCCAATGCAGTTACAGATCCACTATACCTGCACAAGTTTTGTGAGGGCGATGAAAAACGGATAAAAAAATACATCTCCATGTATTTAAAAGGCGTAAACCCTTTCTTATCAAAACTACAAGAAGCTATCGATGCAAAAGACATGAAAGAAATAGCACTACGCATTCATGCATTTAAACCAAATTGGCTGATAATGGGTATGAAATCAACCGGAGAACTAGGCACCCAACTGGAACATCAATGTGCTGAAAACGACAACAACGTTTTCAAAAACATAGACCAATTGATAACACAAACCAAACAATCTGTAACAGAATTGGAAAGCAGAGTTTAGATATGCCTCTGTACTTAAAAACAACTTACATATTTTCAACACTTTACACTCACTCTTTTTTTGAAATCAAACTCGATTGAATTAATTTCACTGAAAAATAAATACTTCAAATGGCCACACTAATAGGACAACAAGCACCAGATTTCACACTACGCGACACAGAAAAAAATAAAGTAACGCTAAGCGAGCTGAAAGGTAAAAACGTATTGATTTTATTTTTCCCTCTGGCATTTACAAGTGTATGCACTAAAGAACTATGCATGACGCGCGACAACCTTGCCATGTATAACAACCTGAACACTACAGTACTAGGTATATCAGTAGACTCCTTGTTTTCTTTAGGTAGGTTTAAAGAAGATCAACAACTGAATTTTCAATTACTTAGCGATTTCAACAAAACAGCTTCTGCAGATTTTGGTAGTCTTTACGAGCATTTCTTCAATGATATGGATGGTGTATCTAAACGCTCCGCTTTTGTAATAGACAAAGAAGGAATAGTACGGTATGAAGAAGTACTGGAAAACGCTGGCGATATACCAGACTTTAGCGCAATAAACACTTGTTTGCAATCACTGTAACGATATTTTCATTTATTAATCACTCAAAAACTTCCCCTCAAATGAAAAAACTATACACAACCATTGCTGCACTCGTTCTTTCTGGTGCTGCTTTCGGACAAACTTTTGATAATGCCGGCATGGAAACCTGGCGTTCAGGCAGCACAGGCTCTTCTCCCGTTATAGCCATTCAGGCACCCACTCAGTGGTATGGTTTCGACTCTCTGGTCGTTGCACTCGGTCAGTCTTTTGGCGCTTTGATTGGTGCCGGATCTGATTGGCATCCTCAACTGTTTCAGGAAAACACACTGAAAAAATCTGGCAGCTCATCTGCCAAAATCATGACTGTAAAACAAGATACACTTGGTTACTTTTCTGGTTTGTTATCTAATGCAGCTGTAAATGTAGACGTTGCTGCGCTTACTTTAGGAGGAGACCCCATGAGCGCAGTTAGTTTTGAAGGCGGCACACCAGTTACTCTGCGCATTACCAGCGTCAGTGCTTGGGTTGCCTATTTTGCCGGCAAAGACGAACTAACAGGTATGATGGGAGGACCAGACGAAGGTTTGCTCACAGTGCAAGCCATAGCCCTAATAGGCGGTGTAGACTCTGTAATAGGCACCGGATCTGCCAACATTTCTCCCTCATCAACATTTACACAAATCACCGCCGATGTCACGTACACTACTACTGGTTACGACATTAACAAAGTACGTGTCCTATTTGCCAGTAGTGGTGGCTCTGGTAGCCAACTAGACAGTAGTACACTTTACGTAGATGATGTGACTATGATAGGCATACCACAGTCTGTGGCCAACACCAATGCCACCAATGATCTAGTAAAAATATACCCAGTACCAGCTGGCAATACCATTTATTTTGATGGTCCGGCTTCACAGTCGCTGCAATGTGTTATTTCATCGGTTAGCGGTCAGTCTGTAACCACATTACCTATTAATGGCAACACCGCATTTGATGTAAGTACCCTACCTGTAGGTCTCTATCTGTATACTGTATCTCATACAGATGGCACAATAGCGCAGCGTGGAAAAATCACAATAGCACATTAAACACACAATTAATCAGCAATACGTTTACTCGTTCTTTCTGTATTTAATTACACTTTCCCTGACCCGTATATATACCCTTTTCAAAAGAGAGAATATATGCGGGCTTTTTTCAGGATAAATATTATTTTTGCCCCCTGATATGCTTAATGGTAAAAAAATAGTGATCGTATTGCCTGCTTATAATGCAGCACTGACATTGGAACGTACGTATAAAGAAATCCCTTTCGACATTGTCGATGATGTGGTTTTGGTAGACGACAATAGCCGCGATGACACAGTGGGCGAAGGCCAAAGATTAGGAATCAAACATATCATAAAGCACGAAACCAACAAGGGCTATGGTGGCAACCAAAAAAGTTGCTACAAAAAAGCTTTGGAGCTGGGTGCAGATATTGTTATAATGCTTCACCCCGACTATCAGTACACTCCAAAACTCATTCATGCTATGTCCTCTATCATAGCTATGGATGTGTATCCTGTAGTGTTGGGATCGCGCATACTGGGCAAGGGCGCACTGAGAGGTGGCATGCCTATGTACAAGTACATTTTCAACCGCTTCCTTACACTGTTTGAAAACGTACTTCTTGGTCAGAAGCTAAGCGAATACCATACTGGTTACAGAGCCTTCAGTGCTGATGTTATTCGTTCTATCAATTTCTCTCACAACAGCGATGACTTCGTTTTTGACAACGAAATGATATCTCAGGTCTTTATTAACGGATATGAAATTGCTGAGGTTACCTGCCCTACAAAGTATTTTGAAGAAGCATCAAGCATCAATTTTACCCGTAGCATGAAATACGGTAGAGGAGTGTTGCGTGTATCTATCACTCACCGTCTACACAAATGGGGTCTTATAAAAAGCAAACTATATCTACCACCAAATGCTTAATTTTGCATTTATAATAAGAGTGGTCCGCTTCTAGCGGACCACTCTTATTATTGCTATATGTCTAATTTAGTAGGTACTGATTGTGACAACATCAGGCACTATCATGCTAGGACTATACATTGAGTTAGCCTCTCGAAGCATGCCCTCAGCATCTGTGCGACTACGGTAATCACCTATTTTCACTCTGAAATTGGGGGAAATATAAGTCAGGTAAGTGTGAACTCCAGGGAAACGCCTCATAAATTCAGCTTTTACTTGCACAGCCTTATCTCTACTCGACCCATTGTATATCTGTACCCTGAATCCTGGACCTGTGTAAATCATTTTCAAATCACGATGCACTAGGCCAGAAGCACCTATTGAGTTATTGTTGATGGTGGGCTTTGGAGGTGGCTCTGCAATTTTTGCTACAGGATCGGGATGAGAAAGCCTAACATAACTGTGATTCTTACGCAGTAACACAGCTAAGCGAGCATCGCTATATATTTTCACGTCACCATTGTCCTCTTCCTGACTATATGCAACAGTAGGAATAAGTACAACAAACAACACAAACGTAAAAAAATAATACTGCTTCATTCTATTACTACGCAACAGTAAACTCATGCTCTATTTCAATTCTACTGTTTGCCTATTTTTCTGTACAGCACATAACTAAAAATAAATTGACAATTATGCCGAACAATATGAGCTAAAAATAGTTTTAATCAATCTTATACTCTTCAAATTCCTTCATTATCAGCATACTGTTCGATGTTCCTAATCTAGTAGCTCCCGCATCTATCAGCTCTTTTGCAAAAGCATAAGTGCGTATACCACCTGATGCTTTGATACCAATATTGTCAGGCAAGTGCTGACGCATTATTTCTACTGCATTTACTGAAGCTCCTGCCTCTGAAAACCCTGTAGATGTTTTCATAAACTGTATATCATATTGACTATACAACTCACAGCATGCTATTAGTTCCGTATTAGTTAGCAATCCACTTTCCACTATTAGCTTCATTACTTTATTGGCTTCTCTTGCGGGTTGCAAACAAAGTTCAATTTCTTTTTCCAGATGTTGCCAGTCGCCACTTTTCAGTGCACATAAGTCTATTACCATATCTAGCTCATCAGCTCCCATAAATATAGCATCCTTTATTTCTTTCAGTTTCACATGAGTAGCATTATAGCCCATAGGAAAGCTAATGACAGTTGCTACTTTCACGTTAGAGTTACCTAACAATCGCTTAGCTCCAGCTACATATTTAGGGGGCACACATACTGCCATAAACTCTGACGAAGACGCCTCCACACACAACCTATCGATATCTGATGCTGTTGTTGATTGCTTGAGAGCTGTATGGTCTATATACGATGCTAAGTTTATGGACATAATATGTGGATATTGAATCAAAAGATAAAACTAAAGCTATTGGCTAGAATAAAAAAAACTTGTTGCTATTCTTATTTTACTATTAGGAATAGCAACAAGTAAAAATGATTAATAATGAACTATTTAACATTATTGGAAAGACATCATGGCACTATTCCGCCATTCCACCATTCTTAATAATATCTCTTGCAAATTCACTTGTCTTTAATAATGTAGCATCTTCCATCAAATTGTAAAAATCCACCGTCACACGCTTACTGAGTATGGTAGCAGCTAGTGCATCTTCTATCAGCTTAGCAGCTTCATTCCAGCCCATATATTCCAGCATCATTACACCACTCAGCAGCAGCGATGATGGGTTCATGGTATCGGTATTGGCAAAGCGTGGCGCAGTGCCGTGAGTAGCCTCAAACACGGCGTGACCTGTTACATAATTTATGTTAGCACCAGGCGATATTCCTATCCCCCCCACAGCAGCAGCAGCAGCATCAGATATATAGTCGCCATTAAGGTTGAGTGTAGCAACTACAGAGTAATCTTGTGGTGCTAATAATATCTGTTGCAAAAAATTGTCTGCAATTACATCTTTTATAATAAGCTTGCCCTGAGCAGTTTCGCTCTTCATTTTTGCATTTGCGGCTTCTTCGCCCTGTGTTTTTCTTGCATTCTCCCACTGACCCCATGTATACACTCTATCGCCAAACTCACGCTCAGCTAGTTCATAACCCCATATCTTAAAGCCTCCTTCGGTGAACTTCATGATATTTCCTTTGTGTACTATTGTTACTGATGGCAGGTTATTATCTAGCGCGTACTGAATAGCTGCCCTTATCAGTCGTTCAGAGCCATCTTTTGAAACTGGCTTTATGCCAAATGCAGACGACTCTGGAAATCTTATTTTTTTACCTGCACCTAACTCATTTGTCAGAAAAGCTAACAACTTAGCAGCCTCAGGGCTACCTGCACTAAACTCAATACCAGCATATATATCTTCTGTATTTTCTCTGAAGATGGTCATATTTACTTTCTCAGGATGCACCACTGGCGATGGCACACCTTTGTACCACTTGATAGGGCGTAGACACACAAAAAGATCTAGCTCCTGACGCAACGCGACATTCAAAGAACGGATACCACCACCTATTGGTGTTGTAAGTGGACCCTTTATAGAAATGAGGTATTCACGTGCTATATCTAACGTTTCAGACGGCAGCCACTCTCCAGTTTTATTAAAGGCTTTTTCTCCAGCCAGTATCTCCAGCCATTCTATTTTACGTTTACCACCATATACATATGCCACTGCAGCATCCATCACCAATTTGCTGGCACCCCATACATCCGGCCCTATACCATCTCCCTCTATAAACGGTATTATAGGATTATCAGGTACATTTAGGCACCCATCAGCACCCATAGTAATCTTCTGAGTTGT